>NZ_CAWQGX010000025.1:0-86853 GCF_963894685.1 Proteus sp. G3927
CGACAGAACGGCCTGGACGGAACGTAAAAGCTAAATCTGGTTTAAACCGCTCAATACTGGAGCAGGGCTGGTATGAAATGCGCCGTCAGCTTGAGTACAAGCAGCTCTGGCGAGGTGGTCAGGTACTGGCAATACCCCCTGCCTACACCAGTCAGAAGTGCGCTTGCTGTGGTCATACAGCAAAGGAAAACCGCCAGTCACAAAGTCAATTCGAGTGCCTTGAATGTGGATATACAGCGAATGCTGATATCAACGGGGCACGTAACATTTTAGCGGCAGGACATGCCGTGCTTGCCTGTGGAGGGAGGGTGCAGTCAGACCGCCCGTCGAAGCAGGAACCCGCCGAGGTGATTCAGACATCAGTCTGAACGCAGTAGGGATCCACGTCCTTTAGGGCGTGGAGGATGTCAAATTAGCTATGTTTAGTTTTTATGACAGGCATTATTATATTAGAGATATTTTCTAAATTGTTTTGCAGTAATTTATTCAGAGTTTTTTTATTATTTTTACTAACATTATATGATAGTTTGAATATAGTGTGATCAATGTAGTAAAAAATATCGGCATATTCTCTATATTAAAAATAAAAATTAGAGTATGCCGATGATTTAAATTATACCTTATTTATTAAGCAAATTAGCTAAGCTTTATCTATTTTGTACTGTTAAATGCTTAATTAGTTATTCTACTTATTCATTTTAGAATGAATATAATGAACTTTTTGATTCTTTTAATTTTTGCGCTAATTCAGAGGCCTCATATCGCTCTGTGACTATCTCAATATAAGATGCGCTATCTGTTAATGCGGCTTTATTTAACGCATTATCGAGTTCACTTGCTGTAGTCACTTTTTCACTATACCAATCTGTTGCACCAAAGGCTTGAGGTAACTGATGATAGTTCCACTGAGCTAAATCATTATAATAAGCTTCGGGGTAATCACATAATAATCTCTCTATTAAATAACCATCGTTATTTAATACTAGAATAATAGGTTTTAAACCGAAACGAACAAATTGACTAATTTCTTGTACTGTTAATTGATGAGAGCCTTCACCGGTAATTAAAATAATACGTTTTTCTGGTGCCGCTAACGCAGCGCCTAATGCAGCCGGTGTTGCCCAACCAATAGAGCCCCATAGTGTTTGGTTATGAAATTGTGCACCTTCAGGTAATAAAGCGAAGCCTAATCCCATGGATGAGGTTCCTGTTTCTGCAATAATAATATCATTAGGCTTAAAGAATTGTTCTAAACGAGGATAGAGATATTGTGCTGTAATTTTATTATTATCAGATGTAACCGCTTCACCTAATCCTTTCGCTGTTATTTTATGATAAGTTTTATTTGGTAGTCGTTGGGTTAATTCAGAAAGAATATCTGTCATATAAACGCAGGAGTAGATCACAGAATCAATTTCAACATAGTCTGGCATGATACTGATAAATTGTTCTGATTTCATATTAGCAGTGAAACTGCCTGTATTAAAGTCAGTCATTAATGTACCGATCCCTAATATATATTCACTACTTTCGACAAATTCTCTGACCTCTGGTGTCATTAATTGTCCGTCATACATACCAACATATTGCGCGTTAGATTCACTTAATATGCTTTTATCCATAAACATAGTGGCATAAGGTAAACCTGTTTTATCAATAAAATGCTGGATTTTATCTGTTAACCCTAAACGTGCAGATAAAAAGCCTGGTAATACACAGACATTATTGCTGTGAGTAAGTTTCTCAACGATTGCTGATACTGCTTTTTCTAATGTTGCTTTATCACTTGTTGGCTTTTGTGGTGTGGTAACAGATAACGGCTCTACTACTTGGCTATTAGCATAATCTGAAGGTATACCAATATAAACAGGACGACGCTCTTTTAATGCCACATCTATTACGCGCTCCATTTCTTCCACACAATTTTCGGGTGTTAAAATAGTATGAGCGCAAGCAAGGCGCTGAGCAATCTGATAAAAAACATCAAAATCACCATTACCTAAAGTATGATGCACAAGGCGTTTACTTTTTTGTACGCCACTTGCTGGCATGCCAACTAAATGGAAAATCGGTAAATTTTCGGCATAGGCACCGGCAATAGCGTTAATCGCGCTTAATTCACCTACACCAAAGGTGGTGGATAATGCCGCCATTCCTTTAATTCGAGCATAGCCATCTGCAGCATATGCCGCATTTAATTCATTACAGTTACCAATCCAACGTTGTTGTTGGTTGTTGCAAACAGTGTCTTCAATAGGGAAGGCGTAATCACCAGCAACACCAAAAATATCTTTGATACCTAAATCATATAATCGGTCTAAAACGTACTTAATAACTGTGTTTGTCATATAATCTCCAGAAAATCTGAAATAATAATCTACTAAATGATAGTAAAGTTCTTACATTATGCTTAATGTTCTATCGCTAATTTTGTTTTTAAGGAAATGGTTTATTATTATTGGGGGTATAACCAAAAGTAATAAGGTAAAAATTATTTATGGATATTCGTGTTTTACGCTATTTTATTGAAGTTGTTCAATTAAATGGATTTAGCCGAGCCGCTGATGCTTTATTTATTACACAACCAGCCATTAGTCGTAGCATTAAAAAATTAGAGGATGAATTAGGCACTGTTTTATTAATAAGAGAAGTGGATGGAGTAAAATTAACCGATGACGGTGCTATTTTATATGAGCATGCAAAGCAGATCCTCGCTCAATTTAATAGTATGAATAAAGCATTAAATGATAAAGATGAACCTTTAACAGGCGCCTTAAATGTCGGATTACCTCCTGTTATAGCCTCAACCTATTTTGCTGATATTATCATGGCGTTTAGCTCTCGCCATCCCAATGTTGAACTTAAAATTTTTGAGCTGGGCACCAAACAGATGGAAGATGCGATGTTAGAAGGCACGGTAGAAACTGCTGCAGTGATGTTACCTTTTAATGATAAAGATTTTGAATTAACCATTTTTTCAGAAGATCACTTGATGTTATTAGTAGCACAATCCCATCCTTTGGCTAAAGATAAGAAGGTTAATTTTAAACAGCTTATTACAGAGCGGTTTATCTTTTTTTCAGAAGATTTTCGTATTAATGATTTGGTACGTAGTGCTTGTGGGATTTATAACACTGAACCACAAATTGTGGGGAGAAGTAATCATTTAGATTTAATTATTGCAATGGTTAAAGCCGGTGTCGGGATCACACTGTTACCTAATAGCATGTGTAATAAATATCCTATCGATGATTTAGTGGTTATTCCCATTACTTCCCCTAGGTTATCTTATCAATTAGCTTTAGCCACCAATCAAAATAGTTATCAAAGCCGTAGTTGCCAAGCATGGAATAAATTAGCAATAGAGAAATTAATGAAAGAGAATATTTAATCATGGAATGATAAATACGCTTTGTAAAAAGTGTTTTATTAATGGTAGCTATAATTATTTTATCAAACTAGCGGCTAATTTATTGTGATTAACTTGCTCACAATGGTATAAAAGTGGTTATATTGATAATACATTTCTTTTTATCTCATTATTTTTAAATAAAAATTAAATTGTGATAAAGAGAAAAATTAGACAAGACAGGAATAGGATAGGGACAATGAATGAGAGTAGCAGCTCCACAAACCAGCATTTTATTCGTAAGTTAGAAGGTATTGTCGGTAAAAAACATGTATTAACCCAAGAGCATAAAACAGAGCGATATCGTAAAGGGTTTCGTTCCGGACAGGGAAAAGCACTGGCAGTGGTATTCCCCGGCTCTTTATTAGAACAGTGGCGTATTTTTAAAACCTGTGTTGAAGCCGATAAAATTATTATTATGCAAGCGGCAAATACCGGGTTAACAGAAGGTTCAACCCCCAGTGGTGATGACTATGATCGTGATATTGTTATCATCAGTACCTTGCGCCAAGATAAAATACAAGTTCTTTCTGAATATAACCAAGTTATTGCCTTTCCTGGCAGTACATTATGGCACTTAGAAAAAGTATTAAAGCCATTAGGAAGAGAGCCACATTCAGTGATAGGCTCTTCTTGTATTGGTGCTTCGGTAATTGGAGGCATTTGTAATAACTCAGGGGGTGCATTAGTGCGCCGCGGCCCTGCTTATACTGAGTTATCACTTTACGCCCGTGTTAATGAACAAGGTGAAGCAGAGCTTATCAACCATTTGGGAATTGATTTAGGTGACACTCCGGAAGAGATATTAACCAATCTGGATAATCGACATTATCATGCGAAACAAATTCATGCGACGGATAAACTGGCATCTGATCATGAATATAGTGAGCGAGTACGTGATATTGATGCAGATACACCATCTCGATTTAATAATGACGAAAGACGTCTCTTTGAAGCGGCGGGAAGCGCCGGTAAGCTCTCTGTTTTTGCCGTAAGATTAGATACTTTTCCTGCTGATCATCGCACTCAAGTTTTCTATATTGGGACCAATGATCCTGATGAGTTAGAAGATATCCGTCGCCATATTCTCAGTCAATTTAAGGTATTACCCGTTGCGGGTGAGTATATGCATCGAAGTTACTACAAAATGGCAGAAGTTTATGGCAAAGATACCTTTTTAATTATTGATAAGTTAGGTACAGATAAGATGCCAGCATTATTTGCTATTAAAGGGCGTGTTGATGCTGTTCTTAATAAAGTGCCATTTTTACCTAAGAATCTAACTGATAGAACAATGCAATTGATGAGTAAGTTATGGCCTGCTCATTTACCTGCTCGTATGACAGAATATCGCGATAAATATGAGCACCATTTAATGCTAAGAATGGCGGATAGTGGTATAGAAGAAGCCTCAACTTATTTAAAAGAATACTTTAAACATGCCACGGGGGATTATTTCGAATGTACAGAAGAAGAAGGTAATAAAGCCTTTTTACATCGTTTTGCCGCCGCGGGTGCCGCGGTGCGTTATCATGCCGTTCATATTAACGATGTGGAAGATGTGCTACCTTTGGATATTGCATTACGTCGTAATGATCGAGATTGGTTTGAAAAACTGCCTCCTGAAATAGAAAACCAATTGCTCTATAAATTGTACTGTGGTCACTTTATGTGTCACGTTATGCATCAAGATTATATTATTAAAAAAGGTGTTGACGCTAAGGCACTTAAAGCACAGATGTTAGCCTTACTAGACAAACGTGGTGCGGAATATCCAGCAGAGCATAATGTAGGACATCTCTATTATGCAAAACCGCAATTAAAAGCGTTTTATAAACATAACGATCCGACAAATAGCATGAACCCAGGCATTGGTAAAACCTCCAAATTAAAATATTGGGGAGAAGAGTGTGGTTGCGGGCATAATCATCATCAAGCTGAAGTTAATCATATAGAAAACAAAGAATAAGTTTTTTATTCTATGACAGCTAAACATAATAAAGGCAGGGAAACCTGCCTTTTGCGTAATTTAATTGCTTATCTGATGTTATTAACTTGCAATTTCTTGAGCATATAAATATAGCTCTTGTAGTTGTTTTAGCTTTTCTTCGTTATCGCTATGTTCTTCTGCTAACAGCTGAATGGTATTGATATATTCAGTCAGCTTTTCTGGCGTTAATTGCTCTTTTCTATGCGCTAACCAACGTTGTTGTTCATCATAAGTTAATGTGGCTGGGAAGTTTCTCGCACGGTAACGGAAAAACAGCGGCTCCATACGTGGATCTTCAAAAGTTAAATTAAGTGCTGGTAAGTTTTGTGGCTGTGTTGAGCGAATAATTTCCATCGCGCTACGATCATTATCGCTAAAAAAGCCATTGTATAATTGAGCATCAACATCATCTGCAGGGGTAAATGGTGTTTGCTGAGCAAAAATCTCGACGACTTTATTGCGGATCTCAGGATTAGACAGCAATATTGCTTGGTTATTTAAACAATTATCAATATCTAATCCAATTCTATCGGCATCTTGAGATCTGAGGGTATTTTTAGGTGCAACGATAGGGCATTTATTAATATGCAGTAATTTTATCGGAACAGGTGGCTCATCGGCAGATAACTCACTGCGAGGAGTATATAAGCGCTCACGCAATTGCTCTGAAGTGAGGGTTAATAAAGGGGAAATATCCGCAGCTAAATCACAAACAATCACCGCATTACGATTATCTGGATGCCAAGCTAAAGGAGCTACAAGGCTTAAATTAGAACGCGCTGCACCAAACATACCAGAGACATGCACAAGCGGCGTCATGGTTGGGATATCTATCAGTGCTTGTACTTTACGTTTATCACGTAAATTAAAGAAATAATCAAACATACGAGGTTGCGCTTGTTTGAGTTTTTTTGCCATCGCAATAGTTGCATAAACGTCTGACATGGCATCATGCGCATTTTCGTGGGAGATCCCATTTGCTTTAGTTAATAGCTCAAGACGAAAACTCGGAAAACCATCATCATTCTCAGGCCAATTAATTCCCTCAGGACGCAATGCATAACATGCACGTAAAACATCAAGTAAATCCCAACGTGAATTTCCTTTTTGCCAACTATAAGCATAGGGATCATAAAAATTACGATATAAGATATTTCTGGTGACTTCATCATCAAAGCGTAAATTGTTATAACCCATAATACAACTGTTAGGCTGGCTAAAGGCTTGATGAATTTGGCGAGTAAATTCAGCTTCTGATACACCATGCTTTAGTGCTATTTGTGGTGTGATCCCCGTTATCATGACGGCTTCTGGCTGAGGTAAGTAATCATCATTCGGTTTGCAATAAATGACCAGAGGATCTTCAATGATATTAAAATCCATATCTGTTCTGACACCGGCAAATTGCGCAGGGCGATCCATCGCAGGATGCGTACCAAAGGTCTCGTAGTCATGGATATAGAAAGTGGGGGTATTAGCTGAATTTGACAAGGTTTCCTACCGTAATTTATCTACTTTATGGATATACAGACATGGTAAACCATAATGTTGAAAACGTGAAATGTCAGATTAAAGCATGTTAATAACGTCTCTGAGATAGGGTATTGCAGTTAAGGGAAGTCAAAGAGTATCACCACTTACGTTAATCACTATTTCATCGTTTTTTATGATGGTAATAAAGTGATAAGAAAGCCTTGTAATCCGTTGTGTTATATTTGTTCTATTGTAATATTTTTATTTATTATCAAAGAATTGCATACCTGAGTAAGGATATTGACGACAAGTTTTTAAACGACTCTCTAAATCGCCTACATGTATTTCTAATTTATGATTATCAGGATCGTAAAAATAAAAAGAGTCTCCTTCACTTTTATTTTCTTTCCACGATGTAATGCCGTGTGATAGAAGATGCTGTTTAAATGTTTCAAAATTATTTGCAGATAAACTAAATGCATAATGGGTGTAATCACTTATTTCAGTGATATTGCGGGTATCTTCGGATAAACATAACCACAAAGTATTTAACTGTAGATAAGCGCCGTGATCCCATAGTGCCAGGGGTTTAAAACCAAGTACTTCAACATAAAAGTGAAAGCTTTTTTTGACGTCATTGACGGCAAGTGTTAGATGATTTAAATCAGTAAGCATAATCATTAGTCGATAAGATAAATAATAAGGTTATTGTAACAAATAGGTCGAACAGAAAAGAATAATAGGGTGTCTATTTGTGTGTTGCATTTAAAATAGTGGTAAGTACTACCAGCATAAAAATCGATCTTCTGCACATAATTTGAATGTTAACGTTAACTTTAGTGCGTTAAATCACATAATGGTAAATATTTTCTACGTTATAAATAGAGTTAACGTTAACATTCTGGTCGCAAAATGACTTTATAAGGCGCTTAACAATGAATAAAGATGCTAAAAAATACTATGTGATCTTAAGTGCGTTGCTATTTTTCTTCTTTTTTACATGGTCTTCATCGTTTTCATTAATCTCTATTTGGTTACATCAATATGTTGGACTTAAAGCAACAGATACTGGTTTGATATTCTCGGCTATATCATTGATTGCTTTATGTGCCCAGCCACTCTATGGCTTTATTCAAGATAAACTGGGTTTACGCAAAAATTTACTGCTGGTTATCGCGGTATTGCTTATTTTATCGGGGCCTTTTTTTCTTAGCTTTGCGGCAATATTACGCTGGAATATTTTTATTGGCTCTATTCTCGGAGGGCTCTATGTAGGAATGACTTTTAATGCCGGGATCGGCGTTTTAGAATCTTATACTGAGCGTGTTAGCCGTATTCGTGGTTTTGAGTATGGCAGGGCGAGGATGTGGGGCTCTTTGGGATGGGCATCGGCAACCTTTATTGCTGGGCATAATATCAATATCGATCCTAACTATAACTTTTTTATGGCATCGATAGCGGGGGTGATCTTCTTAATTCTGTTGGCGTTACTAAAAACAGATAAACCAGATGCTTTTAATCAATTAGAGCATGGTAAACCTTCTGCACTCACCATCAAAGATGCATTAAACTTACTGTCATTACCGCGCTTTTGGGCATTAATATTATTTGTGGTCGGAACCTGTATTTATAGCGTCTACGATCAACAGTTCCCGGTTTTCTTCTCTTCACAATTTGCATCATTACAGCAAGGTAATGAGATGTACGGGTATCTTAATTCCTTACAGGTTTTCTTAGAAGCGGGAGGAATGTTTGTTGCGCCTTTCTTAGTGAACAAAATAGGGGCGAAAAACGGTTTATTATTGGCGAGTAGTGTGATGGCTGCGCGTATTATTGGTTCTGGATTAGTTGAAGGGCCGATAATGATCTCTTGTATGAAGTTATTACATGCCGTTGAGCTTCCTATCCTGTTAATTTCTATTTTTAAATATAACAGCCAACATTTTGATAAGCGTTTATCTTCTACATTGTATTTAGTCGGTTTCCAATGTGTCAGTTCCATTGTGGCAACATTGTTATCCCCATTAGCGGGTTATGGCTATGATCATTACGGTTTTGCCCCTACGTATATGGTGATGGGATGTATGGTAGTCGGTACTACGTTACTTTCTGCTGTGTTGTTACGTGCTGACTCGAAAGCATTACCACAACATGATATGACTGATCTCGATAGTAACAATAAAGCTCAACCGATTTAAGCGGGTAGGCATTAGCTATTACAGCGCTGCTAGATAATTTTTATGGCTACCATTCGTGAGTGGTAGCTTTTTTTATCGATTTTATTTAGGTTTACGAATATCGGCTGATTGACTATATTGAATAGAGCGTATCATTCTAATCTACTGTTTATTAAGCCAAATCAATTAAATTTATAAACTTTACTTGTTTATTGACACGATTAAGCGATAATCTTAAACAGTACTATTTTTCTTAAATATCAATTGTAAAGGTGTAGGAAATGGATAACGCAAGCAAGCCGTCTTTCCAAAACGTACTGGAGTTTGTGCGTATGTATCGTCGTAAAAACAAAATCCGTCGTGAGATCACTGACAATGAGAAAAAGATCCGTGATAACCAAAAACGTGTTCTTTTATTAGACAACTTAAGTGAATACATTAAGCCTGGTATGTCAATTGAAGATGTACTCGGTATTATCGCTAATATGCGTAGTGACTATGAAGATCGTGTAGATGATTACATCATAAAAAATGCAGATCTCTCTAAAGAGCGTCGTGAATTGTCAAAACAATTAAAAGCGATGGGTGAAATTAAAAATATTCCTAATATTAAAAATTAATTATATTAGCTGGCAAATTCAAAGGCCTCTGAATGGTTGTTCAGAGGCCTTTTTTTTCGTTTTTTCATCATAGTTATGGTCACACAAGCCATAAAACAAAAGAGCCTGCTAATTAACAGGCTCTTGGATTAACAACGGATATTTTATCGCGTTATATTATTGCTTCTTTTCTCTTATGACTCACTATGCGTTGACGCTTTAGTCATTTCAGATGAAGCATGATTAGTTGAACAATGACCACCCGCACCGCTACGGCCTTGCTTATCAAAGGCTGGACGTGCATCCCATGCTTTGATTTCAATTGCTACAGGCACATCTGTAGATGCCGGAGCTTTCGTCATTGGCGAGCTAGCATGTAACTGGCGTACTGCTGGCTCTTGACGAATAACGGTCACTTTAGCTGGCTGCTTAACTTCAACCGATACGACTTCGGTTTCCGTTTTAGTTTCAGTAACAGGCTCGGTCACTTCAGGCTGTGTTTCTACAGGTGTAGATTGAGAAGCAGTTTGCTCTACATGTTGCTCTGCCGCACATTCAGTCGATGCTTGGGTTGTTGCTGGCATCTCAGGTACAGGCGCTTGCGTTGTCATGTCACTATGGGTGTCTTCACTAGCGGTTTCATGATCAGCATTAGCTATGACTTTATTATGAGTGGTTTCTGTTTTCTCTTCGGCAACATCTGCTTGCTCAGTCACTTCATGTAGATAAGCTTCCGTTGTATTTAATACCGCAGAGATATTCTCTTTACGAGTAACATGCTCTTGGGTATTAACGTCAGCAATAACGTTGTTAACAGCGTTTTCTTCTACATGATCGGCAGTTGACTCATTAATATCAGCAGTCGTTTCTTGCGGTGCAATTGCGACAATTTCAGCTACAGCTTCAGTGGTTGATTCAGTACTAACTGTGACCGAATAAGTCGCTTCAGTTGCTTCAGTATTTGCTGTTTGAGCCTGAGCAACATCTGCAGCAATGGTTTCTGATACTTCTGGTGCAATAGCAACCATTTGTGGATCTTTATGTGTAATGAAGTTTTTAGCAACTGTATTGTCAGTGCTATTTTCAACATTATTCTCAACAAATGGTGCATCACTAATTGGTGTGACAGGGTAATGAATACATACTTTACCTGACGCAAGCTCTGGAGAAGCTACGGCCATCGTTAGCGGCATAGGGGAGACTAATGTACGTTCATCACGATAACGGCGACGACGTTGCCCACTAACACGTAAATGACGAGGTGAACGGCGAGAGCGACGTGGCATCACATTTTCTTGTTGGCCCGCATTCTCTTCTTTTTTCACTTCTTCTTGTGCTTTTACAGTATCAGTTAACGCATTAGCAGAAACTTGTTCTTGCTCATCTTTAACCGTCGCTACTGGTTTCGCAACTTGCTGTTTTTCTGATGATGGTAATTGACTAACCACTGTCGCTGGTGGCTCAGAAACCGGTGAGTCGCTCACAGCAACATCAATAGCAGGTGTTGCGACAGCATCAGTAACACGAACAGATTGCGTTAATTGACGGCGAGCACGACGAGGCATAACAGGGCGACGAGGTTCTTCTTTCTTCTCAGCCTGTTTTGCTACATTGTCATTTTCCGCTGTATTTTGTGCGGCTTTCGCAGCTTCTTGTTGTTGCTGACGTTTTTCTTCCTGACGACGACGTTGTTCTGCACGTTGTTCACGGCGTTGTTGACGACGGGCTTCACGTTCAGCGATTTCTTGCTCATTACTGACTTCAGTATTGGCATTTTGCGCTTTCTGATTACGGTTCTTACGATTTTCTTCGCTCGTTACGTTATCGCGATTGCGCTCGTGGTCACGATTGCGATCATTATCGCGTTCACGGCGGTTATTATTGCGACGATTGTTATTATTTCGGCGCTCACGACGGTTTTCATTATTCTCTTTTTTGCTTTCTTGCGGTTTTTCTTCAACTACAGGCTCTGGCTGACTCGCAAATAAGTTAGAGAAGAATTTTGCAATAGCACTAAAGAATCCACCATTCTCTGTTGTTTCGCTTTTCTTCACCTGTTTAGCTGGAGTTGGTGCAGATTTTTTCTTATTGGTGGTGTCAGCGCTATTATCTTGTAATGCAAAAGCGGATATCGCCGGTTGCTCTGGCGCTTTACGCTCAGGTACGGCTTCATCTTCTGCTTCATTTAACTGAGTTTCGTGATATTGCGCTAAATTATAGCTTAATGAAGAGATCTCTTCGCCCTTGCGCACACGAATAACTGAGAAATGCGGTGTTTGCATTTGATCATTAGGAACAATCACTACTTTGACATTGGCTTGGCGCAACTCAATATCGGTGACTGCCTTACGTTTTTCATTGAGCAAGTAAGAGGCAATTTGTACGGGCACAATAGCGTGTACTTCATGAGTATTTTCTTTTAATGCTTCTTCTTCGATAAGACGCAATACAGAAAGAGAAAGTGACTCATTATCACGGATAGTCCCTGTGCCTAAACAACGCGGACAAACATGATGGCTTGATTCACCTAATGAAGGACTTAAACGCTGACGTGACATCTCTAATAAGCCGAAACGCGAAATGCGACCTATTTGAATACGTGCGCGATCTTGGCGCACAGCCTCACGCATTCTATTTTCTACTTCACGCTGATGACGAACAGGGGTCATATCGATAAAGTCGATAACAATCAAACCACCAAGGTCACGTAGACGGAGTTGGCGCGCAATTTCATCAGCAGCTTCTAAGTTAGTGTTAAAGGCTGTCTCTTCAATATCGCCACCTCGTGTTGAACGAGATGAGTTAATATCGATAGCGGTTAATGCTTCTGTTGTATCAATAACCAGAGCGCCACCCGAAGGTAAACGGACTTCACGTTGGAAGGCTGATTCAATTTGAGATTCAATTTGGTAGTGACTAAATAGTGGTACAGCCCCTGTGTAGTGGCGAATTTTGCTAGCAAAATCACCACGACCAATGGCTTCAATATGGCTACGAGCCATTTCAACTACTTTAGCGTTATCAATTAAGATCTCACCAATATCTGGTCGTAAATAATCACGGAAAGCACGTACAATCACGTTACTTTCTTGGTGGATCAGAAAAGGAGCAGGGCGACTTTCCGCTGCTTTTTTGATAGCATCCCAATGTCTTAAACGGTAGCTTAAATCTTGTTGTAATGCTTCTGCGGATTTACCCACACCTGCAGTACGAACAATCAACCCCATTCCATCAGGAATATCAAGGCTAGATAATGCTTCCTTTAATTCAGTGCGATCTTCCCCTTCAATACGACGAGAAATACCGCCAGCACGAGGGTTATTTGGCATTAATACCAAATAGCTACCTGCAAGGCTAATAAAGGTGGTTAAAGCAGCACCTTTATTTCCACGCTCTTCTTTATCTACCTGTACAATTACCTCTTGACCTTCTTTTAAAACATCTTTGATGTTAGGACGACCATGTGAGTGATAATTACTAGGAAAATATTCGCGGGCAATTTCTTTGATAGGAAGGAAACCGTGGCGTTCCGCACCATAATCAACAAAAGCGGCTTCTAGACTGGGTTCAATTCGGGTGATTTTACCTTTATAGATATTGGCTTTTTTTTGCTCATGTCCGGGGCTTTCGATATCCAGATCATACAAACGTTGCCCATCAACAAGGGCAACACGCAACTCTTCCTGTTGAGTCGCGTTAATTAACATTCTTTTCATATTGTGACTTACTCGTTATTTTCACGTTTTATAATGTGCCACTGACATACGTAATTACACTATTGATAACCGATGACCTCGTGTCTTTTACAAAGGCGTCAACCTCACGGTTGTCGATTGTATAGAGGTGCAATTTGTCGGTGAGTCTGATTTTCAGTTCTAAAATTCAGCACTCTTTAATTGAGACGTAATGTGCCAACTCAATAAGTGATGTATTTATGGCATACTAAATTGTTTGATATTCGACTATGTCTTACGCCATTGCTGCATTTGAATATCAAACAAACAAAATTTCATAAATATACCTGATAAACTTAATCAGGAGAGTCTGCATTATTCCATTGGTGTTGGGGTTATAGCAAGATGACTTTTCCGCTTTGGTGACTTTTTCTGTATAAATATGAGAGATTAGTTAATGTTTCGTCTTTTTCCCATTAATCAGGTTAAAATAGGCACCCAATTTGATGTTATTTTGTGCACCAATAATTTGTTTGTCATTTTTTATTTTAAGAGAGCTAAAAAATCGCCACTATGAAATCATTTAATCAAGTTCAGTTCGTCACCATTGATGGCGATGAAGCAGGCCAGCGTATTGATAATTTTTTACTGGCACGCTTAAAAGGTGTACCGAAAAGTATGATTTACCGAATTATCCGCAAAGGTGAAGTTCGGGTTAATAAAGGGCGCATTAAGCCTGAATATAAATTAGCTGCAGGGGATAGCATTCGTATTCCTCCTGTCCGGGTAGCAGAAAAAGAAGAACATGCGGTATCGCCTAAGTTAGAAAAAGTATCAGCACTTGCTGAGTGTATTTTATATGAAGATGAACATGTGATGCTGATTAATAAGCCATCAGGGACGGCAGTACATGGTGGTAGCGGACTCAGTTTTGGTGTGATTGAAGGTTTAAGGGCATTGCGCCCAGAAGCGAGATTTCTAGAATTAGTGCATCGCCTTGATAGAGATACCTCAGGGGTATTGTTGATTGCTAAAAAGCGCTCAGCCCTGCGTTCACTACACGAACAGCTAAGATTAAAACAGATGCAAAAAGATTATTTAGCCTTAGTACGTGGTCAATGGCAATCTCATACAAAAGTAGTACAAGCCCCTTTATTGAAAAATATCCTACAAAGTGGTGAGCGGGTGGTTAAAGTAAGTAGTGAAGGTAAACCATCAGAAACACGCTTTAAGGTAGAAGAGCGCTTTGAATTTGCGACCTTAGTTAAAGCAAGTCCTGTCACGGGACGAACTCATCAAATTCGTGTCCATACATTACATGCCGGCCATCCTATTGCTTTTGATGATCGCTATGGTGATCGTGATTTTGATACACAATTAGCTTCAACCAAGCTTAATCGTCTCTTTTTACATGCGAGTTCATTAACCTTTATTCATCCCTCAACAGGGGAAAAAATGCGTATTGAAGCGCCGATGGATAAAACGTTACGTTACTGTTTACAAGTATTACGCAATCAAAAATCTTAATACTACTGTTTTCAAACTAGCAAAGTGGGAGAAAATTTTTTCCCACTTTGTTTGCAAATGATTTACCGTTGTCGTCCTAGAAAATAGGATCAGTATCCAGCCAGGGTTATTTGGTGATGGTTGATATACATTGCTCAACAATTTTATCGATATTCCACTCTTTCGGAAGCGATTTAGAGCCGTCTTTTCTCATTTCCATATCAACACGAATAAATTCGGTCATACCATAATCTTTGATGATGTTGTCGTAAGTACAGCTACAAACTTCGGTAATTTGTGGTATTAGTGCATCATCAGTCACACCAGAACCGAGTATGCAACTACTAATAAAGTTCTTTTTAAATGAAGATGCACTTTCATCTTCTTTTTTGGGATCAGTATTTTGGGCAACATTACTACTGTTGTCTGCTTTTACGGCTGAATTGTCAGGTGCTTTCTCATCAGAGCAACCTACTACCGATGCCGTAAGGATTAAAGCTGCCAAAATTGATGCTAATTTATTCATAATACGCTTTATCGCTAAATAAGATTAAAATAAGACAATCACGACTATTCCTGATTATCTGTGGAAAGTAATGGGTTAATTCTTTGTGAGAGTAACATTTTATTCAATCGGATAAGTGGTAATCCGATTAAAGAATTTGGGTCATCACCGCTTAATTTATCGAACAGAGTAATTCCTAACCCCTCAGACTTGAAACTTCCTGCGCAATAAAACGGTGTTTCTTTATTTAAATAGCCGATAATTTCATCATCGGTTAAATGCCGAAAGTGAACTTGAAATAATTCACAATGACTTTCATAGGCTAATGTTGAGCTATTATATAAAGTTAATCCAGTATAAAATGATACACATTGACCGGATGCTTGTTTTAATTGTGCAAAAGCGTTTTCAAAATTAAGGGGCTTACCCGTAATTTTTTTATTGAGTACACAAACCTGATCTGAACCAATAATTAAGTGATTTGGGTATTGTACCTCTAAAGCTCGCGCTTTTTCATAGGATAAACGAGTGACTAACGCTTGTGCACACTCTGTGGGCAAAGGGGTTCCGTCAATGTTTGGGGAGGCCTGTATAAAGGGCATTCCAAGCTTTTTCAGAAGCTGAGCTCGGAAGGGCGAAGTCGACGCAAGAACCAGTGGCAACATATTTTTTATAAAATCCGTAGCAAAATGATGCCCGACATTCTAAACTATGCGCCGCTGATAAAGCGAATTTTGGTGGAAAGGTGTAGATAACCCGCCTTTTTCTTTGACTATATTCCATTACAAAGATAATATGCGCGCCTTATGCAAAAGGTAAAATTACCCCTGACCATTGATGCGCTGCGAGCAGCACAGAAGAATTTAGACTATGACGGTCAATATTCCTCTGAGCAAGTTAGCCGCTTAGCTGAATCGGTGGTCAGTGTGGACAGTAATATTGATGTGGCTTTATCATTTGATATTGACCATCAACGTTTGGCAGTCATCAAGGGGCATTCCGATGTGGATGTCACTTTAGAGTGTCAGCGTTGCGGGGGCCATTTTCCCTATCATGTTCACACAACATATTGTTTTAGCCCTGTTGTTAGTGATGAACGGGCTGAAGCATTACCGGAAGAATATGAGCCAATCGACGTAGACGATTTTGGTGAAATAGATTTGCTGGCGATGATTGAAGATGAAATAATCCTCAACTTGCCGGTGGTTCCGGTACATGATTTTGAACACTGTGAAGTGTCCGACGCGGAACAAGTGTTCGGTGAACTCCCTGAAGAATTATCAGAGAAGCCGAATCCATTTGCCGTATTAGCCAGTTTAAAGAAAAGTACTAAGGAGTAAGGTCAATGGCCGTACAACAAAACAAACCAACTCGTTCTAAACGTGGTATGCGTCGTTCTCATGACGCACTGACAGCAACTCATGTTTCTGTTGACAAAACTTCTGGTGAAACTCACCTGCGTCACCATGTAACTGCTGACGGTTACTACCGTGGCCGCAAGGTTATCAACAAGTAATTAGCTTTATAGCTCGTTGATACTTTGACAAATCTAACCATAGCGTTAGATGCGATGGGCGGGGACTTCGGTCCTCGTATCACAGTGCCTGCATGTTTGCGGGCGCTGGCATCTAATCCTCATTTAAAAATATTGCTGGTGGGTCAACCAGACTCTATCTCTCCTCTGCTTGCAAATCAAAATGCTGAGCTAATCTCCCGTTTACATGTTATACCGGCTGAACATATTGTCGCCAATGATGCCAAACCTTCACATGCTATTAGAGCAAGTAAAGGCACATCAATGCGCGTGGCACTCGATCTGGTGAAAACAGGGGAAGCACAGGCATGTGTAAGTGCAGGTAACACCGGTGTGTTGATGGGGTTAGCAAAACTTCGGCTAAAAGCGATTGATGGAATAGAACGTCCTGCATTGGTTTCTGTGTTACCTAATCAGAAAAAAAGCAAGACCGTCGTTCTTGATTTAGGCGCGAACGTTAACTGTGATAGCCAAATGTTAGTTCAATTTGCTGTTATGGGTGCCGTGATGGCAGAAGAAATTGCAGGTATACATTCACCTAAAGTGGCACTTTTAAATATTGGTGAAGAAGAGAGTAAGGGATTAGATAATATCCGCGAAGCCGCCACCGTTCTTAAGGCGACACCAAATATAAACTATATTGGTTATGTGGAAGGTAACGAGTTACTGACCGGCAAAACAGATGTGTTGGTGTGTGACGGCTTCGCAGGTAATGTTTCCCTTAAAACAATGGAAGGGGTGATTAGAGTCTTCCTTTCATTGATTAAATCTTCTACTGGTGACAATAAAAAAACGTCGTGGTGGATGAAATTATTGAAGAAATGGTTACAAAAACGCCTAAATAAGCGTTTTGGCCATATGAACCCCGACCAGTATAACGGTGCTTCTCTGTTAGGATTACGCGGTATCGTCATTAAAAGCCATGGTGGCGCAAATGAAAACGCGTTTACAGCAGCAATAGAACAGGCTGTTCAGGCCATTGAGCGACAAATTCCAGAACGAATTGCCTCACGTCTGAATACAGTATTACCCAAGAGTGATTGATAGTATGTATACAAAAATCTTAGGTACTGGTAGTTACTTGCCTGTACAAGTGCGAACTAATGCCGATTTAGAAAAAATGGTTGATACATCAGACGAGTGGATTGTCACCAGAACAGGTATTCATGAACGTCGTATCGCAACAGAAGAAGAAACTGTTGCCAAAATGGGTGCGAGTGCCGCTGAGAATGCATTAGAAATGGCTGATATTGATAGACAAGAAATTGGCTTAATTATCGTTGCCACAACATCAGGCTCTCATGCGTTTCCGAGTGCGGCATGTCAAATTCAACACGCCCTCGGTATTGCTGATTGTATCGCGTTTGATGTTGCAGCCGCGTGCTCAGGATTCGTTTACGCGTTAAGTATCGCTGATCAATTTATTAAGGCTGGCACGGTGAAACAAGCTTTAGTGATTGGTGCTGATCGCTTATCACATGCGTTAGATCCTAACGATCGCGGTACAATTATTCTTTTCGGTGATGCTGCTGGTGCCGTCGTTGTCGGTGCTTCTGAAGAGTCAGGTATTATTTCTACACATTTACATTCTGATGGGCGTTTTGGTGAGCTGTTAGCTCTGCCTTATCAAGATAGAGAAAATCAAGACTTACCTGCTTATGTCACCATGGCAGGGAATGAAGTGTTTAAAGTCGCAGTTCGTGAACTTGCCCACATTGTGGATGAAACATTAGAAGCGAATCATATTGATAAATCGGAACTCGACTGGCTTGTGCCTCATCAAGCAAATTTAAGAATTATTTCAGCAACAGCCAAAAAGCTGGATATGACAATGGATAAAGTCGTGGTGACATTAGATCGCCACGGTAATACGTCAGCAGCATCCGTTCCTACAGCATTAGATGAAGCTGTAAGAGACAATCGCATTCAACGTGGGCAGTTAATTCTGTTAGAAGCGTTTGGTGGCGGCTTTACTTGGGGCTCTGCACTTATCCGTTTTTAATATTATCAGGAAAATAAACATGACTGATTTTGCAATGGTTTTCCCTGGACAGGGATCACAAGCGATTGGAATGCTTGCAGAACTTGCCGAGCATTATCCAATAGTGACAGAAACATTTGCTCAAGCATCTGATGTATTGGGTTATTCTCTTTGGGATTTAGTGCAAAATGGTCCTGAAGAAGAGTTAAACAAAACATGGAAAACACAGCCGGCATTATTAGCAGCATCCGTTGCTATTTGGCGTGTATGGCAAGAAAAGCAAGGCAAAATGCCACAAATGATGGCAGGTCACAGTCTTGGTGAGTATTCTGCTTTAGTCTGTGCTGGCGTAATTGATTTTGCTGCGGCGATTAAACTAGTAGAATTGCGCGGTCAATTAATGCAAGAGGCTGTACCTGCAGGTACTGGCGCCATGTATGCAATTATCGGATTAGATAATGATGCTATTGCAAAAGCTTGTGAAGAAGCGGCTCAAGGACAAGTTGTCTCACCGGTTAACTTTAACTCACCCGGTCAAGTGGTGATTGCGGGTAATAAAGAAGCCATAGAGCGTGCAGGGGCATTATGTAAAGAAGCTGGAGCGAAACGTGCGTTACCTTTAGCGGTAAGTGTGCCTTCTCACTGTGCTTTAATGAAGCCTGCTGCAGATAAGTTAGCTGTTGCATTACAAGAAATTGAATTTAAACAACCTGAAATTCAAGTTGTTAATAATGTTGATGTGAAAGCACAAACCGATGCTAATGCTATTCGAGATGCATTAGTTCGTCAGCTCTATAACCCAGTCCGCTGGACTGAAACGGTTGAATTTATTGCTGACAAGGGCATCACACAATTATTAGAAATAGGACCCGGTAAAGTATTAACTGGTTTAACGAAACGTATTTCTAAAGAGATGAACGCTGCGGCAGTTAATGATATTGCATCATTAGACGCTGCATTAGGAAATGACTGAGGGATCTCATGGGATTTGACGGAAAAATAGCGCTAGTTACTGGTGCAAGCCGTGGTATTGGCCGTGCGATTGCAGAAAAGCTAATAGCATGTGGTGCTACCGTAATTGGTACAGCAACGAGTGAAAACGGTGCTAAAGCGATCAGCGAATATTTAGGCAATAAAGGTAAAGGTTTTGTGTTAAACGTCACAGAAACTGACTCTATTGAAAAATTTTTAGCTGATGTGCGCGCGGAATTTGGCGAAATTGATATTTTGGTCAATAATGCAGGTATTACTCGTGATAACCTGTTGATGCGCATGAAAGATGATGAGTGGCAAGATATCATTGACACTAATCTTTCATCAGTCTTCCGTCTGTCTAAAGCAGTTATGCGTGCTATGATGAAAAAACGTTATGGTCGCATAATTACTATTGGTTCAGTAGTTGGAACCATGGGTAATGCTGGACAGGCAAACTACGCGGCAGCAAAAGCGGGTGTGATTGGTTTTAGTAAATCATTAGCACGCGAAGTTGCTTCCCGTGGCATTACGGTAAATGTTGTTGCTCCTGGCTTTATCGAAACTGATATGACCAGAGCGTTAACAGAAGACCAAAGAGCCGGTATTTTATCTCAAGTGCCAGCTAACCGTTTAGGTGATGCCAAAGAGATTGCCAGTGCTGTAGCTTTCTTAGCTTCTGATGAAGCAGGCTATATCACGGGTGAAACATTGCATGTCAATGGCGGCATGTACATGGTCTAATTACGGGGACGTCTTTATATTTGCTTTTTGCGTACAATATAATGCAAAATATAGCGAATAAAGTAGTCCACACAGTCGGGATTGGTTAGATCTTTTCCTGTATTTATAAACTAAGAAAATCATCGCGCAAGCGAGTTTTGATAGGAAATTTAATAGTATGAGCACTATCGACGAACGCGTTAAGAAAATCATTGTTGAACAACTGGGTGTTAAAGAGGAAGAAGTTGTGAATTCAGCTTCATTTGTTGATGACTTAGGCGCTGATTCTCTTGACACAGTTGAGCTGGTAATGGCTCTGGAAGAAGAATTCGATATCGAAATCCCAGACGAAGAAGCAGAAAAAATTACTACAGTTCAAGCTGCTATTGATTACGTTGAAAACGCAGGTAAATAAGCTTGCTAATCTAGGCGGTCACTCGACCGCCTATATTCTTAATCCTAAACTTTTTCCCTCCTTGGAGGATAAGCGTGTCTAAGCGTCGTGTAGTTGTGACCGGACTAGGCATGTTATCTCCTGTCGGTAATAACGCAGAAGCTTCTTGGAAAGCTGTGTGTGCCGGACAGAGTGGTATCGGCCTTATCGAAGAATTTGACACCAGTCATCATGCGACTAAATTCGCAGGATTGGTAAAAGATTTCAATCATGAAGATTACAATCTTTCGCGTAAAGATGCGCGCAAGATGGATCTCTTTATTCAATATGGTATTGCAGCAGGTGTTCAAGCCATTGCGGATTCAGGTCTTGAAGTAACAGAAGCCAATGCAAGTCGTATCGGAGCTGCTATTGGTTCTGGTATTGGTGGCTTAGGCCTTATCGAGGAAAATCATTCATCATTAATCAATGGTGGCCCTCGTAAAATTAGCCCATTCTTTGTTCCTTCAACCATCATTAATATGGTTGCTGGCCATTTAAGCATTATTTATGGCTTACGTGGACCGACCATTTCTATCGCAACTGCATGTACATCAGGTGTGCATAATATCGGGCATGCCGCTCGTATTATCGCTTATGGTGATGCTGATGTGATGTTAGCGGGCGGCGCTGAAAAAGCAACAACACCATTAGGTGTTGGTGGTTTTGGTGCAGTACGTGCATTATCAACACGTAATGATGATCCTCAAGCGGCAAGTCGCCCATGGGATAAAGATCGTGATGGTTTCGTGTTAGGTGATGGTGCAGGTGTGTTAGTCCTCGAAGAGTATGAACACGCTAAAGCACGTGGCGCTAAAATTTATGCAGAAGTTGTTGGCTTTGGTATGAGTAGTGATGCTTACCATATGACCTCTCCTGCAGAAAATGGCGCGGGTGGTGCACTTGCAATGGAAAACGCATTGAAAGATGCGGGTATTACCGCTGCTGATGTCGGTTATATCAATGCGCATGGTACTTCTACTAATGCGGGTGATATTGCAGAAGCGCAAGCTGTTGAAACGGTATTTGGCAAAGGGACTGATGTATTAGTTAGCTCAACAAAATCGATGACGGGTCACTTATTAGGTGCTGCTGGGGCGATTGAGTCTATCTTTACTATTTTGTCTTTACGTGACCAAATTGTACCGCCAACAATCAATCTTGATAATCAAGATGAACATTGTCACCTTGATTTCGTACCACATAAAGCGCGTAAAGTTGAGAATATGGACTATGCTCTATGTAACTCATTTGGCTTTGGTGGTACCAACGGTTCGATTCTCTTTAAGCGTGTGTAAACCGCTTATTCGCGTATTGAATTAGTCTAAAGACCCAGACGTCATGCTGGGTCTTTTATTTTATCTATAGCTTTGTCCTTTTACATTAACTTGTTTATCATGTACAAAAAATATCAATAACATAGATTATAAATAAGGTGTTTGATGTATTGGGTAAATGGACAACAGCAACGAAGCATCAATGTGAGTGATCGAGCGGTACAATTTGGTGATGGCTGTTTTACAACACTTGCCGTTGAACAAGGTAAACCTATTCTATTATCTGCTCACCTTAAACGTTTACAACGCGGTTGTGATGCACTGTTTTTGCCCTCACCAGACTGGCAATGGTTAGCCAGCCATCTTCTACAAATAGCGTCCACAATCACTGAAAAAAGTGTTATTAAGGTGATTATTAGCCGCGGAAGCGGTGGGCGAGGCTATTCATCGAAAGGCTTTGACACACCCACAGTGATCACATCCTGCTCAACTTACCCGTTTTATTATCATAAATTACAAAAGCAAGGGGTTTCTTTAGCCATTAGCCCAGTGAGATTGGGACAAAATAGTTTATTAGCCGGTATCAAGCATCTTAATCGCTTAGAGCAAGTGCTGATTAAACACCATTTAGAAACAACCCCATTTGATGACATGTTAGTGTGTGACAATGAAGGATATTTAGTTGAAGCGAATGCCGCAAATCTTTTCTGGCGTAAAGGAAATCAATTATTTACTCCGGATATTAGCCTTTCGGGGGTGAATGGGATCATGCGCCAGCAGGTATTAGATTTTGCGCAACAATTGGACTGGGATATTCACATTGTGCGAGAAAAACCGCAAACGCTCTATCAAGCAGATGAAATTTGGTTAACCAATGCACTGATGCCCATTATTCCCGTAAAACAGATCTATTTTTCAGATGATAAGCACTATCAATATCGCGATAGAGACGCTTACCATGTTGTTTTACAACACTGTTTGTCACTGACTTAACGTTTGATGAGTTATAAATGAAGATAAAAAAATTAGTTTGGATAGCCTTTTTTGCATTATTGATTAGCGCTGGCGCAGCCACATTATATATTATGCAAAGCCTTCGTGGGTTAGAGAACAATGTTGTGGTAAAGCAAGATGAAATGCTGCTTACTGTTCCGGCAGGAACAGGGCGTATTGCGATGGAACAATTGCTTATTAAGAATAATCTTCTTAAACAAGGAGATTATTTTCAAATTTTATTAAAAGTAAAACCAGAACTCAGTCAATTTAAAGCAGGGACTTATCGTTTAACAAAAGGTATGACACTGCGGGATGTTTTGCTGTTAATAAAAAGTGGCAAAGAGGCGCAGTTTACGATTCGATTTATCGAGGGTAGCCGTTTAAGTGATTGGCAAGCTATTTTTGATAAAGCCCCTGAGTTAAAGATTGTCGCAAATGGTATGGAAAGCGATAAGTTACGCCAAGAGATAGGAATGAAGCCTGAAATTACCCATCTTGAGGGTTGGTTTGCTCCTGATACTTACCATTACACTGCAGGCACGACGGATATTGCCATTTTAAAACGTGCTTATCAGCAAATGGAAAAAACATTAGAAGAAGAGTGGCTAAAACGCGATAGTGATTTACCCTATAAATCTGCCTATGAAATGTTGATTATGGCATCGATTATTGAAAAAGAGACAGGCATTGATGCAGAAAGAACCAAAGTGGCCTCGGTGTTTGTTAATCGTTTAAAACGTAATATGCGCTTACAAACTGATCCCACTGTGATTTATGGGTTAGGTGATAAATATCGCGGTACAATTTATCGCAGTGATCTTAATGGCTATACGCCTTACAATACCTACCAAATTGATGGGCTACCGCCAACACCGATTGCTATGCCAAGTGTTGCTTCCATTAAAGCCGCAGCACATCCTGCGGATACACGTTATCTCTATTTTGTCGCAGATGGCACTGGGGGGCATAAATTTTCTACAACGTTGGCGGAGCATAATAAAGCCGTCGCACAATACCGACGCTTACAACAAAGATAATTATGAAAAACAGCAAATTTATTGTTATTGAAGGATTAGAAGGGGCTGGCAAAACCAGTGCTATTCAAACGGTTGTTGATACATTAAAACAACAAGGGATCACCGATTTGGCCTTTACGCGCGAGCCGGGGGGAACTCCGCTTGCAGAAAAATTACGGGAATTGATTAAACAAGGTATTAAAGGCGAAAAAGTTACTGATAAAGCTGAATTGCTAATGTTATATGCTGCACGTGTGCAACTGGTTGAAAATGTGATAAAACCAGCTTTAGCCCAAGGTAAGTGGGTGATAGGGGATAGACACGATCTCTCTTCACAAGCATATCAAGGTGGTGGTCGAGGAATAGACAAAGCCCTGATGAAGTCACTACGTGATACGGTATTAGCAGATTTTAAACCTGATCTTACCCTTTATCTTGATTTAGATCCGGCTGTTGGTCTAGCCAGAGCACGAGCACGAGGTGAATTGGACAGAATAGAAAAAGAGTCTATGGACTTTTTTTACCGCACTCGCGAACGTTATCAAGCATTAGCAAAAGAAGACGCCTCGATTATTACCATTGATGCATCACAAGATATTGATAAAGTACAAGCGGATATTCGCGATGTACTCAATCAGTGGCTGACTCAGGAAAATAGCGCATTATGAATTGGTATCCTTGGTTAAATCAGGCATATCGACAACTGGTAAGTATGTACCAAGAAGGGCGTGGTCATCATGCGATTTTGTTGCATGCATCTCAAGGAATGGGGGCTGATGCACTTTCTTATGGATTAAGTCGTTGGTTAATGTGTCAGAATAAGCAGGGTTCAAAAAGCTGTAATGAGTGTCATAGTTGCCGTTTGATGTTGGCAGAAACACATCCAGATTGGCATATCTTGCAAAATGAAAAGGGAAAGTCATCAATAGGGATCGAAGCGGTTAGAAAAGTCACCGAAAAGCTTGAGCACCATGCACAACAAGGTGGCTCACGAGTGGTATGGATAAAAGAGGTTGAGGCATTAACAGAAGCGGCAGCCAATGCGTTATTAAAGACCTTAGAAGAGCCACCAGTTAATTGCTATTTTTTATTGAATTGTCAACAACCTGAAATATTGCTAGCAACACTACGTAGTCGCTGTTTCTATTACCATTTAGCACCGCCTGAGATGAATTATGCGATACATTGGCTACAACAACAGCTACCTAATATGGCTTATGCCGATGGTGTCACAGCATTAAACCTATCTCAAGGTGCGCCCGTTTTAGCGTTATCATTACTAAAACAAGAATGGCAAGAAAGGGAAGCCTTCTGCCAAGCGTTATATGTTAGCTTACAACAACGAAATTTATATGGGTTGTTAGCTCAGTTCAATCAAGATAATGCTGAACGTAAGATCTATTGGTTATTATCATTACTGTTGGATGCTTTAAAACGACAAACTCATGCTGAAGTGTATTGTGTCAACCAAGATAAGCAGCCATTAATTATGGCGTTATCACAGTTGCCTTCTGCAATGTTGCTAGCGGTGAGCGAAAGCTGGAAACAGTGTCGTCATCAATTAGTTACCATTCCAGCAATCAATAAAGAGCTATTGTTGGCAGAACAGTTACTTGATTGGGAAGCCCAGCTAGTTGCTCTAGGGAAATAATTTCCCTTTCCATTTAGCAGACAAGTAAAAGAAATAATATAAAGTTATATAACGATGAGAGTACATTATGTTTTTAGTTGATTCACACTGCCATCTTGACAGCTTAGATTATGAAAAACTGCACAAAAATATTGATGATGTTGTAGAAAAAGCACAACAACGTGATGTCAAATATATGTTAGCTGTCGCAACAACATTACCCGGCTTTAAAAATATGCGCGAACTGATCGGCAAGCGTGATAATGTGGCTTTTTCTTGTGGTATTCACCCATTAAACCTTGATGAGGGACACGATGTCGCTGAGCTTGCGCGCCTTGCAGCTGAGGCCGATGTTGTTGCATTAGGCGAAACAGGTTTAGACTACTATTATCAACAAGAAAATGCGTCACTTCAGCGTGAAATTTTCCGTGAACATATTCGCATTGGGCGCCAAGTTAATAAACCTGTTATTGTACATACGCGTAGCGCTCGTGAAGATACGCTAACTATTTTAAAAGAAGAAAAGGTTCAAGACTGTGGCGGTGTATTGCACTGTTTTACGGAAGATAAAGAAACAGCAATGGCGCTACTTGATCTTGGTATGTACATCTCTTTTTCAGGCATTGTGACATTTAGAAATGCCGAGCAAATTAGAGAAGCTGCACGTATCGTACCACTTGATCGCATTCTGGTTGAAACGGACTCACCATATTTAGCGCCAGTGCCTCATCGTGGTAAAGAGAACCAACCCGCTTATGTACGTGATGTTGCTGAGTATATGGCCGTATTAAAAGGGGGGAGCATAGAAGAGCTTGCTCAGCAAACCACCCGTAATTTTGCAACACTTTTTCAAATACCAAACCTCGCAGACTAAGTTGTTCAATAGAAATATTGGCGAGTGATGGCTAGGAATTAAAATAAATAATAAGGTGATAAAAATGGCAGAAGAGACAATTTTTAGTAAAATTATTCGTGGTGAAATTCCTGCAGATATCGTTTTTCAAGATGATACTGTCACTGCATTTCGTGATATTTCACCCCAAGCGCCTACTCATATTTTAATTATCCCCAATAAACTTATTCCAACGGTAAACGATGTTACTGCACAAGATGAACAAGTTTTAGGTCATCTATTTGTTGTGGCAGCTAAAATTGCTCAGCAAGAAGGTATTGCAGAAGAGGGATATCGTTTAGTAATGAATTGTAATAAACATGGTGGGCAAGAAGTTTTCCATATTCATATGCATCTTTTAGGTGGAAAACCATTAGGGCCATTATTAAGCAAATAATCTAATGTGATAATAGATCATCATGGCAACAAGGTAGCAGCATGATAAAACAAGCTAAAAGGGTTTATTCATTACTTATAGTATTGTTGATGACAACGTTATTGGCTGGATGTTTTGCGTCTCATTCAGACAATAAACTCTATTTTAATCGTCAACAATCTATTGTGATGGAGCCGTCGGTTTTAGCTGTAGGTATTGTGGCAGGCAAACCATTATTGACGCGTTATGAACAGGGGAGTCGCGCCACGGTGACGTTATCGAATACGCGATCTTATCCTGTCTCTATTCGTTATCGTTTTTATTGGTATAACGAGCAAGGACTGGAAATTTCTCCGGCAGGCCGCGTAAATGATGTGATGATTTTGGGCGATGGTGATACTGAGATCAGTGCTGATATACCCAATAAAACAGTGAGTTATGTCAGAGTCTATCTCTTTACTTAGGATAAGGTAGTCATATGAAAAAAATGCTATTTGTGGTGGCAGCGGTATTTTTACTGGCAGGTTGTCCATCGATGTTACCACAACAACCCCCAGCACCTGTAGAGCCTGTTACTCCCACAGAGCCAACAGAGCCACCTAAACCTATCGAGCCACCCATAGAGGTTGTACCAACACCGCCAAAAATAACCAGTATTAATTGGAACGCGGCCATTCAGCCATTAATTAGAGAGATGTCTGTCACGGATGATTTAGCAACTGGCAAATTATTAGTGGTTGATAATGTAAAAAATAATTCGGGCGGAAACATCCAAGCGGTTAATGCTACTAACACAATTATCGACTCGGTAAATAGTATTAGTGCATTACAAACGGTTCCTTATGCACAAATGATGTCAGCAAGAAAAGCATTAGGACTATCCGGTGAAGATAGCTTAGGATTGCGCAGTGCGGCAATTGGTTTAGCGCGTTATTTGCAAGCAGACTATATTTTGTTTTCTACTGTCGATGGTAAGAAAGATAATCGTGTGATCAGCATGCAATTAATGTCGGTTGCGAGCGGAGAAATACTCTGGAGCGGGCGCCATAAGGTTGAGTAAGTCTTATCAACAACAGTTATTGAGCCTATTGCGGGAATGGTTTCCCGCAATACCCTTATCACAGTGGCAAATAACCGCCTTAGCGGGATTAGGGGGCGGTACTTTTCGTTTGCAAAGTAATGGGATAGATTGGGTTGCTCGTTATTATGGCACTGAAAAAACGGCACTTTTTGTCAGGGCTAAAAAAGAGTCTTCGATTTTAAAACAGCTATTAAATACTCAGCTTGCACCAAATATTATTAAACGCCATGGTGCATGGTTTTTTTTCCAGTGGCTAGAGGGTGAGCATCTTACTCATCAGCAGTTATTTGGCTCCCATATCAAATTATTAGCTCATCAAATTGCTAAGTTACATCAGCAAAAACCTTTTGGGCTTCCTCTTGATTTGTGGCATGAACTTTCAGTCTATTGGTATCATATTGACAGAAAACGATTATCACCAAAGTGGTTACGTTTACATCACGATTTTTTACGTCAACCTCGACGTACACTCATAAAATACGCGCCAGCTCACATGGATCTTCATCCTGAGAATATTCTTCTGAGCGATTCAGGTATAAAATTTATTGATTGGGAATATGCCGCTGATATTGATACGGCAGATTCATTAATGACATTTTTTGCCGCAAATCAGTTAAACAGCGCACAACAAACAGCATTTTTACATGAGTATTGTGCATATCATCACTATACTGAATTAAATAATGATCAGCAAAATAGGCAGCACCCACAACAGCAGTCGTTTTATTCGGTTAACGTATTAAAGCAGCGTATTTTATCAAGAGAACCCTTTATCTTGTATATGATGCTGATGTGGTATGAGGTTCGTTGGCAACAAACCAAAGATAACGCGTTTTTGGCTATGTCTGAACCTTTACGTCGCTATTTTAGTCTGATGAATTGAAAAGATTTTATTATTGCAATAACAAAGAGAGGAATGTTATGGGTCCTGTAATGCTTGATGTTGAAGGATATGAGCTCGATAACGAGGAGCGTGAAATTTTAAAGCATCCCCTTGTTGGTGGTTTGATCCTCTTTACCCGCAACTTCCACGACGCTGAGCAGTTAAATGAATTAGTGCGCCAAATCCGTGATGCTTCCCATGAGCGTTTAGTGATTGCCGTTGACCAAGAAGGAGGACGAGTACAGCGCTTTCGTGATGGTTTTACTCGCTTACCTGCCGCGCAATCTTATGCTGCGCTTAATGAGCGCTATCAAGCTAGTCGCTTAGCACAAGAGGCCGGTTGGTTAATGGCATCAGAAATGATCGCAATGGATATTGATATTAGCTTTGCTCCAGTCCTAGATCTTGGTCATGACTGTATTGCTATCGGTGAGCGCTCTTTCCATGAGTGTCCAGAAATTGCTATGGATATGGCGGAAAGCTTTATTAAAGGAATGCGCTCTGCAGGTATGAAATCAACAGGTAAGCATTTTCCTGGTCATGGTGCAGTCAGAGCCGATTCCCATAAAGAAACGCCACGTGATGAGCGCTCTTTAAACGATATTCGTCAACGTGATATGGCTATCTTTAAAGATTTTATCCAACGTCAATTATTAGATGCCATTATGCCAGCTCATGTTATTTATTCTCAGATTGATGAGCGTCCAGCAAGTGGCTCTCCTTATTGGTTGAAATCAATTTTACGTGAACAACTCGGTTTCCAAGGCGTTATTTTCTCTGATGATTTATCTATGGAAGGTGCCGCTATTATGGGAAGTTATGCGCAGAGAGCACAACGTTCATTAGATGCGGGTTGTGATATGCTTTTAGTATGTAATAACCGTAAAGGGGCGGTAAGTGTGTTAGATAACCTGTCCTTAGTCAAAGCAGAACGCATTTCGGCGTTGTACCATCACCGAGGTCGTTACACATTAAGTGAACTGCAAGCATCTGATCGTTGGAAAAAAGCGAATCAAATGCTGACCCAATTACAGGAGCAATGGCAGGAGCGCGCATGATTATATATTTACATGGCTTTGATTCCACCAGTCCGGGAAATCATGAGAAGGTATTACAGCTACAGTTTATTGATCCTGATGTCCGTTTTCTCAGTTACAGTACGTTGCATCCACGTCACGATATGCAACATCTACTTAAAGAGACGGATAAACTGATTAAATCGACAAAACAGCCGGTGCTGATTTGTGGTGTAGGATTAGGTGGCTACTGGGCAGAGCGTATCGGTTTTTTATCTAATATTCGCCAAGTAATGATTAACCCCAATCTTTTTCCATATGAAAATATGACTGATAAGATTGATAGACCTGAAGAGTATTTAGATATTGCCACTAAGTGTATTCAAGATTTTCGCTCTAAAAATAGAGACAATGCATTAGTGATTTTATCCCGTCATGATGAGATTTTAGATAACCAGCGTTCTGCTGATGAGTTATCACCTTATTATTCGATTATTTGGGATGAAACGCAGACACATAAGTTCAAAAGCTTGTCAGAACATCTTTTTAAAATTAAAGCATTTAATAGCAAAATCCCCGCTTAAAATTGGCTTATGTAAGATGGACAGAGTGCATTTTGTCCATCTTTTTTGATTTATATTTTTCCTTTTCTTTCTTATTTTAAGCCCCTCTCATATTCCGACTGAATTATTCACTTATATCCTCTATCTAATTGATAGTTATGGTAAAAAATAGCCATATGTCAATAAGATGTTCTATTGGCGAATGAAAAACAACCTAAATGACTCGATTCATCAAAAAACAGGTATGAAAATTCAAATTTTTTTGATATAAATCAACTTTGGTATGACCATATTGCCAATGAGCTTTGGCTATTATCAAAATCATTGACTGAAACGTTTTAACTGTCGTTATTTAAGTGGATTTAACCAAGATGACTTAAATAACAACAGTAAATATCTTTAGGAGTGACGTTATATGTCATTAACAAAAATTGTTATAGTCGGTGGTGGAGCTGGTGGATTAGAACTAGCGACTAAATTGGGTGATAAGTTAGGGCGCAAAAAAAAAGCAGAAATTACCCTTGTTGATAGAAATAATAGTCACTTATGGAAACCTCTGTTACATGAAGTTGCCACAGGCTCATTAGATGATGGTGTTGATGCATTAAGTTATCTCGCTCATGGTTATAACCATCACTTTAATTTTCAATTAGGCACTTTAACAGGGCTTGATCGCCAACATAAAAATATCACTTTGGCTGCTATTTATGATGAAAATCAAGAGCTATTAGTTCCAGAGCGTCAACTCGATTATGATATTTTAGTCATGGCCTTAGGCAGTAAATCTAATGATTTTGGCACCCCAGGGATCAAAGAGCACTGCATCTTTTTAGATAGCCCACAGCAAGCACACCGTTTTCATAATGAAATGCTCAATTTATTTTTAAAATATTCAGCAGACTCCAACGCAGAAGCTGAAAATCGTAAAGTAAATATTGCGATTGTGGGTGGTGGTGCAACTGGAGTGGAATTATCTGCCGAATTACACAATGCTGTTCGCCAACTCAATAGTTATGGTTTAAAAAAATTAGCGCCATCAGCCCTTAATATCACGCTTGTTGAGGCGGGTGAGCGAATATTACCTGCATTACCCGTGCGTATTTCAAGTGCAGCACACCAAGAGCTGACTAAGTTGGGTGTGCGCGTGATGACGAAAACCATGGTAACAAGCGCCGATGAAAAAGGGTTAAATACCAAAGATGGCGAGCATATTGATGCTGATCTGATGGTTTGGGCTGCGGGGATCAAAGCCCCAGACTTTATGAAAGATATCGCTGGATTAGAAACCAATCGTATTAACCAATTAGTCGTTAAGCCGACACTACAAACAACATTAGATGATGCGATTTTTGCGATTGGTGATTGTGCATCCTGTCCGCGAAAAGAGGGAGGGTTTGTTCCGCCAAGGGCACAATCCGCTCATCAAATGGCAAGCCGTTGTTATAGCAATATTTTAGCCATGTTAAAGGGTAAAACGTTAAAAGAATATGTGTTTAAAGATCATGGCTCGTTAGTTTCGCTCTCTAAATTTAGTACGGTAGGGAGTTTGATGGGCAACTTAATGAAAGGCGATATGATGATAGAAGGGCGTATTGCACGTATCGTTTATATTTCTTTATACCGTATGCATCAAATTGCGTTACATGGTTATCTTAAAACAGGTTTGATGATGTTAGTTGGATCAATCAATCGTGTGATTAGACCAAAACTAAAACTTCATTAGTGAATAATGGTTTATTTTTCTAACTTTTGTTTCTTTTAGCAAACAAAAGTTTATTTTAACCCCCCGCAGTATTTATATTGTCGGGGGTTTTATCTATCTAAAGAGTAGTAATAATTGTGAACAGTCAAAATAAGAATCTCTGAATTAGATGATTAATTCAGTAGAAAATATTTATGTGGATATCGAATTAATTTTTTAATAATATTAAGCTTCAATTTCAAATAACTTTATGAAAAATATAGTGTTATTTCTATAAATTTAATTATTTATATATAAAAATAATCTTCAATAGAATAGGGGTTTTTCATAAATTAAGATTTTTCTTAAATAGAAATAGGCGCTTTTAAGAATTTATTTAGGTCATAAAATGTTATGGTATTTAAAGATACATATTAAAACTTATAAATAATATATGTGAATAAAAAACATGTATTTAATCTATTATTTTTATTATCTTTATGTACAAACCAGTCTGTTACGCATAGTGAAAAGCAAATCGACTATGTAAAGGTTAATGAAGAAGTTTCTTAAAAGAGATTACATTTGTTAACTTGATGTTATCATTACGCTATATTTATAAATATGTAAATGAAATCAGCTTTCATTGATGAGATAAGAAATATTTAAGTTCATTCTTAATATTTTTGAAAATAATTAGAAAATAGCGCGTATTTAATTAACTGATTAAAACAATAATTAGTGGTGTATTTACCATGTTATAAGTACATAGTTTACTTATGATGTTAATCAGCAAGGACGTAATAATATATTTTTTCATATAAGCTTATTCATTCAACATATTGAATTACAACATGGTGATAAAAGAGTGAAATCCGCTTATAACAAAAAAATAGTAAAATAGGGATAAACGCATAAAAAGGGGAAAAAGTGAGTGTTGATAGCAAAAAGTTCACACTAATAGGACTAATCCTTGTATTAGCTATTCTTTTATTTGTCGCTTGGAAGTGGATATTTCCACGGCCACAATTTGCCCATGTGGTTTCAGCAACACCGATTAAATCAACCGTTTTTGTGACAGAAGAGTATTGCCATCGTATTGGACTGCCTACACAATTTACACCAGAAAAATTATCGCGTTTTCATCCCGCAGAGCAAGAGTGTCGTGTTTTCTATATGATAGAAGCGCTAAACAATAAAAGTATTGCTCACTTCCCTTATGCTCAATTTAGAGAATGTATTCCCATTTACCGCCAAGAAAGGCGAGTTATCGGTTATGATGTGCTTTACACAATTGATGGTACACCGGGTAAAGTGAGAACGACATTTAAACCGGGCGATATCATCGCGCTAGATAGCGATGGCCGACTTGTTTTGGAGCAAGAGCCATATTGTTCTATGAATGAAAATATTCCTTGCCGTAAAGAGTAACGGTTTTCTTTTTAGCATTAACGCTGATAACTGATAAGATAAAAAAGGCCTAATATTTATTATGTTAGGCCTTTTTGCATTTTATTATCTAAACAGATAATGCGTTTATTTTGTGTTCACTAAAAGCGGTGAGCATATCGTCGATAAAAGTGAGTCGTTTTTCTCGATCGGTTAGGCTTATCATAAATTTCAATTTGGTAGGGCCATCTAAACGGAAGACGCTCGGTTGCTCTTGCAATAAACCGATTAAATAAGTCGGGTCGACATTATTTTTTTCACCAAACTCAATAAAGCCACCTTTGTCATGGGCTTCAATGCGAGATATACCTAAACTCATGGCGCTTAATCGAATAGCCGCATTACGTAATAAGTTGCGTCCTGCATCAGGTAAGGTGCCGAATCTATCAATAAGCTCTGCCCTTAGATCATTAAGTTCATTTAAGTCTTTGGCACTGGCAATACGTTTATAGAAAGAGAGTCTTACATTGACATCAGGAATATAGTCATCGGGCAATAGCACCGGCATTCTTAATTCAATTTCGGTTTGCTGATTGGTCAGATCTTCTAATGATGGCTCTCGACCCTCTTTTAATGCTTCAACTGCACTTTCTAGTAACTCCATATATAAAGAGAAGCCAACGGTATTCATTTGACCACTTTGCTCTTCACCTAATAACTCTCCCGCACCACGAATTTCTAGATCATGTGTGGCTAAAGCAAAACCTGCGCCGAGATCTTCTAGGGAGGCAATCGCTTCTAAGCGTTTATGGGCATCTTTAGTCATTGCTTTGGGATGAGGGGTTAATAGATAAGCATAGGCTTGATGGTGAGAGCGGCCAACGCGTCCACGTAATTGGTGTAGCTGCGCTAAACCAAAGTGATCAGCACGTTCAATAATAATGGTATTGGCACTCGGAATATCAATACCCGTTTCTATAATGGTGGTGCAGAGCAATACATTAAATCGTTGATGGTGAAAATCGTTCATCACACGTTCAAGCTCACGTTCACGCATTTGCCCATGGCCAATACCAATACGAGCTTCAGGTACTAACTGTGCTAGCCTATCACGCGCTTTCTCTATATTTTCAACATCGTTATATAAATAGTACACTTGCCCGCCACGTAATGTTTCACGCAAGATAGCCTCTCTAACAACCAGATCATCATATTCGCGGACAAATGTTTTAACGGATAAACGGCGAGCGGGTGGGGTGGCAATAATTGACAGATCACGCATACCACTCATCGCCATATTTAGCGTACGAGGAATAGGGGTGGCGGTTAAGGTTAATATATCGACATTGGCACGCATTGCTTTAATACGCTCTTTATGACGTACACCGAAGCGATGCTCCTCATCAACAATTAATAACCCTAAGTCTTTCCATTGAATGCCCGGTTGTAATAATTTATGTGTACCAATAACGATATCAATGGTGCCTTCTGCTAATTTTTCGGTGATCTGCTGTTGCTCTTTGGCACTACGAAAACGTGAGATCATCTCAATATTGACCGGCCAATTAGCAAAGCGATCACGAAAGTTTTCAAAGTGTTGTTGAGCCAGTAGGGTAGTAGGCACCAAAATAGCCACTTGCTTATTGTTGCTTATTGCAAGAAATGCCGCACGCATAGCAACTTCTGTCTTACCAAAACCAACATCACCACATACTAACCTATCCATTGCAATGGCTTGGCACATATCACTTAATACGGCATTAATTGCCATCTCTTGATCGGGTGTGGTTTCAAAAGGGAAGCTTTGGCGGAAAGTGTGATATTGTTCTTTATCTAATTTAAACGCAAAACCAGATTTTACGGCTCGTTGAGCGTAGACATCTAATAATTCCGCCGCCACATCCCGCACTTTTTCGGCTGCTTTTTGGCGCGCACGAGTCCAAGCATCACCCCCTAATTTATGAAGAGGCGCATTTTCATCCGCCCCACCAGAGTAGCGACTGATCAAATGCAGTGACGAAACAGGAACATAGAGTTTGTCATCTCCCGCATACGAGAGGATCAAGTACTCTGCTTTTACGCCACCCGCTTCTAAGGTGGTCATACCTTGATAACGCCCCACCCCATGCTGAAGATGGACAACAGGTTGTCCGGGACTTAATTCTGCCAGATTGCGGATCAGTGTATCGGTATTGATGGTGCGACGATTATCTTGACGGCGACGGTGGACTCGCTCACCTAACATATCACTTTCGCAGATCAGCGCTAACTGACGATAATTGTCAATAAAGCCATGCTCTGCAGAGCCAATAATAAAATAACACCCTTTCTCTTTAGCATCCGCTAATTCAATAATTTGTTTGGGGGCAATTTTAATTCTAGATAAGAGCTCTTGAACGGTTTCCCGCCGACCTTCACTTTCAACCGAAAAAACAATACTGCCAGAAAATTGCTCTTGGAAACGGCGTAGATTATCAAGCGGTGATTTACTTTGCGCATTGACTGATAAATCAGGCAGTGGTTGATAACCTAAATTGGTATAACCCGCTTTTTCCGGCAGTGCTTGCGTTTTAAGTTGAATACGTGGCCACTGTTTTAACTGTTGATTGAGCGTTTCGACATTAAGCCAAATATCATCTGGTGGCAGTAATGGCCGCATGGGATCAACACGACGGCTTTCATAACGTTGGTTGATATCTTGCCAAAATTTATCAGCGCAATCTTGCAGATCTTGCGTCACAATTAAGGTGTTTTGTGGGAAATAAGCAAATAAATTGGATAATGGCTGACTAAAAAAGAGCGGTTGCCAGTATTCAATTCCTGCGGGTAATACTTGCTTACTTACTTGTTGATAGATATGTTCAGGATCACGTCTTACTTCAAAACGTTCACGCCATTGGCTACGAAAGAGTTCAATCGCATTAGGATCAGTTGGAAACTCATGAGCCGGTAATAGTTTGATCTGCTCGACTTCTGTTAAGGTGCGTTGCGTATCAACATCAAAAGTTCTTAGGCTATCTATCTCATCATCAAAAAAGTCAATTCGATAAGGAAATTCACTGCCCATCGGGAATAGGTCAAGTAATGCGCCGCGTGTTGCATACTCGCCATGCTCTAACACTTGTTCTACATGACGATAACCCGCCTCATCAAATGTTTTGCGTAAATTGTCGCGAGAAAGTTGCTCTCCTTTACTCATTATTAATGCATGACTTGCGAGATAATCTGTTGGGCAGACTTTTTGCATTAACGTATTGACGGGTAAGATTAAAATTCCCTTGAGAAGTGATGGAATACGGTATAGCGTAGAAAGGCGGTTAGAGATTATTTCTTGATGGGGAGAAAAACTGTCGTAAGGCAATGTTTCCCAATCAGATAATGTCTCTACAGGATAATCACAAAACTGACGGATTTCATCTTGTAAACGCAGTGCATTTTGCATATCACGAGTGACAAGAACGACTAATCCAGCATGACGTTTGATGATTTCTGCACATTCTAGGGCGCAAGCGGCACCTGTCAGCTGACCCAGCTGGCGAGTATCCCCTTGTTTTACAGGAAGTTGATAACGATATTCTGAGGACATAAGCGTGTAATGTGAACTCTTGGTTGTAGTTAACTCCCAACACATCTTTAGCGACATCGCCAAAGCTTAAACTGGCGGGCAGGTTAAGATAAAAGAAAAAACCACAGTTTGGGAATAGAGTGGTTCCATTCAGTAAGACTACCCTTTATTATCCCTGAACACTTAGCATTAGCAACAGGAACAGCACAGTTTTCATGTACAATTCTGTCTCATTTTTTATAGGGCTCCGTTATATGCGGGGTCGCGCAGTCGACAAATTTGGTCGATTCGTCTCATGGCTATCCGCTTTAGGGATTATGCTGGGTGTTGCGGCATTGATCACAGTGACTTCTGTGATGAATGGCTTTGAACGCTCATTACAAAACAGCATTTTGGCCTATATTCCACAAGCTGTTATCACAACACCCAATGGGCAGCTACCCAAACAAGATAGTACTGCACAAATGTTATTAAAACGAGAAGATGTTATCAATGTCGTTCCTTTAGTTGAAGGGGATGTGGTATTACAAAGTAAAGATAATATCGGTGTTGGCGTGATGTTAGGGATTGATAAAGCACAAGATGAACCCCTAACACAGTTTATTCGCTATGGCGATTTCTCGTTATTAAAACCGGGAGAATATGGTGTGATCCTCGGTAGTGGTTTAGCTAAACAGCTAAAAACCAAAGAAGGGGATAGCATTCGCCTTATTGTTCCCGGCGTAAGCCAACTCACCCCAATGGGCCGAGTGCCTAGCCAACGACTGTTTACAGTCAAAGGTATTTTCCAAAGTGGCGGTGATGCTGATGCTTCTCAACTTCTAGTCAATCAACAAGATGCGGCGCGTTTGATGCGCTATCAACCCGGCAATATTACCGGATGGCGTCTATTCTTCTCAACCCCCCTTAATATTGAAAAATACAGTGCTGAACCTTTGCCAGCAGGTTTAAGTTGGAAAGATTGGCGTGAACGAAAGGGCGAGTTTTTCCAAGCAGTGAAAATGGAAAAAAATATGATGGGCTTATTATTAAGCCTAATTATTGCGGTCGCCGCGTTTAATATTATTACTTCGCTTTCATTACTGGTGATGGAAAAACAAGGTGAAGTGGCAATATTACAAACCATGGGGTTAAAGCGTTCACAGATAATGTCTATCTTTATGCTACAAGGGGCAGGTGCCGGTATTTTAGGTGCTATTGCGGGAGGTTTGTTAGGGGCGTTACTATCAAGCCAACTAAATGTGATTATGCCTGCGGTAGGGCTTATTCCTCATGGGGTAGAATTACCCGCGACTTTAGAGTGGAGCCGAGTCTTTATGATTGGTTTTGCCGCTATTGTGATTTCACTATTATCGACTTTATACCCGTCTTGGCGGGCCGCAACTATTCAGCCAGCAGAGGCGCTACGTTATGAGTAATACCCCTTTATTACAATGTCATGCACTTTGTAAGCAGTATCAAGATGGTGCTATTTCAACACAAGTCTTAAAATCCGTCTCTTTCGCGATCAATCAAGGTGATTTTATGGCGATTGTCGGCAGCTCAGGTTCAGGTAAAAGTACCCTATTACATTTATTGGGTGGTTTAGACTCTCCAACCTCAGGTGAAGTGATATTTAAAGGGCAATCGCTCAATAAATTAACTTCAACGGCAAAAGCGGATTTACGTAATACTCAATTGGGTTTTATCTACCAATTCCACCATTTGTTACCTGATTTTACTGCATTAGAAAATGTTGCAATGCCTTTAATGATTGGTGGAATGAGTGCAGTAAAGGCTAAACAGAAAGCGATGTCTTTACTTGATGCCGTAGGATTAACTGCTCGTGCACATCATCGTCCTTCTGAGTTATCTGGGGGAGAAAGACAACGTGTTGCTATTGCTAGAGCCTTAGTAAACGATCCGGCGTTAGTTTTAGCCGATGAGCCGACAGGTAATCTTGACCAAAAAAATGCGGAAGGTATTTTCGAATTACTCATGAAATTAAATAAAGAAAAGAAAACTGCCTTTTTGGTTGTTACTCATGATTTATCTCTCGCGGCACGCTTTCAACGTCAACTTGAAATGAAAGATGGTCAATTAGAGTCTCAAGAAGCGATTTCAGGAGTGGAATAATGGCGCAGTTGCCACTTGCTTTAGTTACCGCATTACGTTTTTCAAAAGGACGAAAACGTGCTGGTATGGTGTCATTAATTTCGATTATCTCAACGCTGGGCATTATGTTGGGTGTAGCGGTATTGATTATCGGATTAAGTGCCATGAACGGTTTTGAACGTGAATTAAAAAACCGCATTCTTTCTGTGGTTCCCCATGGACAAATTTATTCGGTAGAACAACCCTTTATATCTTGGCAACCGGCACTATCTCGGATTGAAAATACTGAGGGTGTTGTTGCTGCTGCCCCCTATATTTTATTAACCGGATTACTTGAAAAAGGAACCGAATTAAAAGCGGTACAAGTGATGGGGGTTGAACCGAATAAACAAAGTGATATCAGTTTATTACCGAGCTATGTGCAAAATAATGCATGGCAACATTTTCAAGCGGGTCAACAACAAATCATTATTGGCCAAGGTGTTGCCGATGCCTTAAAAATCAAACAAGGTGATTGGTTAACTATTCTGATCCCTAACAATGATGATCCGAAAAAGCTATTACAACCTAAACGCATTCGTTTACAAGTCAGTGGCATATTTAAACTCAGTGGTATGCTCGATCACCAATTAGCGTTAATTCCATTGGCAGATGCGCAACAGTATCTTGATTACGGCAAAGGAATTACGGGTATTGAAGTGAAAACAAGCGATCCATTTCTAGCTAATGAAATTATTCATAATGCAGGCTTAAATAGCCAAGCCTATGTTTATGCTAAAAGCTGGATCAGCGATTATGGTTATATGTATAGCGATATTCAGATGATCCGCAGCATTATGTATCTCTCAATGATTTTAGTGATTGGGGTTGCTTGTTTTAATATTGTCTCGACGCTGATTATGGCGGTAAGAGATAAGAGCGGAGATATTGCTATTTTACGAACGTTAGGTGCAAGAGATAGCCATATTCGCAATATTTTCTTATGGTACGGACTGTTGTCAGGCATGATCGGATGCGTGGCCGGTGTTATTATGGGGGTAGTTGTCTCACTAAATTTAACCCCTATTGTCTCGGTAATTGAATCCATGACAGGGCATAGTGTGCTATCAGGAGATGTCTATTTTGTCGATTTCTTACCTTCAGAAATACATGCAATTGATGTTTTCTCCGTATTTTTGACGACGGTTATTTTGAGTTTGATTGCTAGTTGGTATCCTGCTCGTCGAGCAACTAAACTCGATCCTGCTAGAATTTTAAGTGGACAGTAAGTTTATTGACATAAAATGGATATAAACGGAAATAAGACAGTAAAGTTATCAATTTTTATTGATTGTTAAATATAAAAACCAAGGATTGCCATGATGAAACTTAAACTTCGTCATCGTCGGCTTAGGAAGTTTCGTAAGATAAAAAGTTTACGTAGACAACACTCACGTTGTCGTTATTTTCATTTAACCCATAAAACGGAACATGAAATGAATTTACCCAAAGTAGTGGTGCTAACCGGGGCGGGCATTTCGGCTGAATCAGGTATAAAAACCTTTCGATCAGAAGATGGATTGTGGGAAGAGCATCGCGTTGAAGATGTGGCAACGCCAGAGGGATATCACCGCAACCCTAAACTGGTTCAGCAGTTTTACAATGAGCGCCGTCGTCAATTACAACAACCTTCAATTCAACCTAATGAAGCACATTATGCATTAGCAAAACTTGAGCAATATCTAGGAAAGGACAATTTCCTGCTGGTCACGCAGAATATTGATAACTTACATGAAAAAGCAGGGAGTAAACATATTCTCCATATGCATGGTGAGTTATTGAAAGTCCGCTGTCCGCAATCAGGTCAAGTTTTTGAATGGAAAGGGGATTTATCAACGACAGATTATTGCCATTGCTGCCAATTTCCCTCTCCTCTACGTCCGCATATTGTTTGGTTTGGTGAAATGCCAATCGGCATGGATGAAATTTATCACGCTTTAGCACAGGCAGATCTCTTTATCGCTATTGGCACTTCGGGGAATGTCTATCCTGCGGCTGGGTTTGTCCATGAAGCACGGTTGACAGGGGCTCACACGGTTGAGCTTAACCTTGAACCTAGCTTAGTGGAGAGTGAGTTTGAAGAAAAACATTATGGCCCCGCGAGCCAAGTGGTTGATGCATATGTCCATAAATTGTTTGATTTAATTAATGATCCTAAAGCTGATTTGACGCAATAATTATTTTATAGAGTTCCCTATTATTGTTATTAGAGAGATTTAGGGGGCAAAATGGATAAATTATTAGAACGGTTTTTTGAATACATTAGTTTTGATACACAATCGAAACCATCATCGAAAATGTCACCAAGTAGCGATGGTCAGCTAAAATTAGCGAAGGCACTGGTACAAGAATTAAAAAAACTGGGTTTTTCTGATGTGACACTCAGTGATAAAGGATGCGTTATGGCGAGTTTGCCCTCTAACGTATCTTGGCCTGTACCTGTTATTGGCTTTATTTCCCATCTTGATACTTCACCTGATTTTTCAGGTAAACATGTAAAACCTCAAGTGCTTGAAGATTACCGTGGTGGTGATATCGCGCTAGGTATTGGTGATGAAGTATTATCACCGGTTATGTTTCCAATTTTACACTCAATGATTGGTAAAACATTAATTACAACGGATGGTAAAACTCTATTAGGTGCTGATGATAAAGCCGGTATCGCAGAGATAGTCACTGCGATGGTACGTTTAAAAGCACAAAATCGACCTCATGGTGATATCCGTATTGCATTTACGCCGGATGAAGAGATAGGGCGTGGTGCACATTATGTCGACCTAAAAGCATTTGGTGCTAACTGGGCATATACCGTTGATGGTGGTGGTGTGGGCGAATTGGAATATGAAAATTTCAATGCCGCTTCTGTGAGTATTAAAATCGTTGGTAATAATGTTCATCCCGGTAGTGCCAAAGGCGTGATGGTAAATGCGTTAGGACTCGCTTCGCGTATTCACCAAGAATTACCTGTTGAAGAGACCCCTGAAAACACAGAAGGCTATGAAGGTTTTTATCACCTACAAAGTATTAAAGGTACGGTGGAAAGAGCCGAAATGCACTATATTATTCGTGATTTTGATCGCAATCAGTTTGAAAAGCGTAAACAAAACATGATCACGATTGCTGAAAAAGTAGGTAAAGGTCTACATCCTGATTGCTATATTGAACTAACTATTGATGATAGCTACTACAATATGCATGATAAAGTGGTTCAGTATCCACATGTTATTGATATTGCAAAACAAGCAATGATTGATTGTGATATTGAACCTGATATTAAGCCTATTCGTGGTGGTACAGACGGTGCTCAGCTTTCTTACCGTGGATTACCTTGCCCAAATATCTTCACGGGTGGTTATAATTTTCATGGCAAACATGAATTTATCTCTTTAGAAGGTATGGAGGCCGCAGTAAGTGTTATTATGCGAATTGCTGAAATTACTGCCGAAAGAGAAAAAGCAAAAGTTATTTGTTAATAGAGCAGTTATGTAAAATAATTGCCCCATAATAGCCGACAATCTCGGCTATTATTTTATCTTTATATTTTAAATATAGGGTTTGTTTTCATATTATTTAAAATTAAACTTTAAAAATAAGTTTGTTTTTTATAAGTTATTGGCCGATTATTTCAAATAATATTCTTTATAATCTAAATAAAATGATATAAGGATATTTGCGTAATGGCTGTACTCTCCAAAATAATAATAAAACAAACAAGATCAGAATGTCTGTGTAAAAAAATACCGATAACCAGTGATAATACTTTTAGTAAACAAGAGTATAAAGCATCGTTTATTATCGTTTTCAGCTATTTTTTAATTACCCATCTTATTATATTTTCTTTATATTTATCAAATGATAAGCATACCTGGTTACTTTTAGGGCTACAGAGTGCGTTCTTTATCATTTTGCCATGGTTATTTTATGGCACAAGAACGTTACTAAAAGAGGCAATATATTATTTAATAAGATAACAGTTACTGTTTATTAACATAGTTAAAATAACACCCAGCTATAATTAGCTGGGTGTGTTTGTATAAAAATAGTTTATTTATACTTAATCTTCAAAATACCAATAGCCTTGGTTAACAAGATGCGTCAATAAGCGTATAAATTTTGGATCTGCTAAAGCATCACCTAAATGTTGTTTATCAATACAATCATATTGGCAAAGGGCATCTGCAGCTTCAATATGATGAGTATCCATTAATTCACCATTAACAAAGCAACTATCACCAACACGCAGTGCGCGAATACCGTTTAAACGATGAAGTTGTTCACCTTGTTGCAGTAAATCGTGGATCTCAGCATTTTCATATAAAGGTTCAGGAATGGCCAAGTCAAGTTCATGGCGAGATTGAGAAATAAACTCCCCAAACCAATGACGGAAGACTTCGGGTTGGGCAAGTAAGTCTTCCATCATATCATGCAACTTATTTAATTCTTGATGCTGGACTAATGCCGGATTATCTCGAGGAGTAAGATCAGGATCACTGTAACGGTAGCTTCCTAAGTCATTTGCTAAAACATAGTCAGCAAAACCGCTAAATAGCTCTCGTGCATTAGGTGCTCTAAAGCCAACAGAATAGTTTAGTGATTCTTCAATGGCGTAGCCTTCATGAGGAAATCCAGGTGGAATATACAGAATATCACCCGGCTCTAATTCTTCATCGATAATGGCGTCAAAAGGATCAACTTGAAGTAAATCCGGGTGAGGACAGTGCTGTTTCATTGGGATTTTCTCACCCACACGCCAACGACGACGACCTTGCCCTTGAATAATAAATACGTCATATTGATCAAGATGAGGACCCACACCGCCTCCGGGAACAGAGTAAGAGATCATCAAATCATCAATACGCCAATCGGGCAACACACGAAAAGGTTTCATCAATGCCGCACTTGGAAAATGCCAGTGATCGACCGCTTGAACTAATAACGACCAATCTTTATCACCCAAACCTTCAAAGTGCTCAAAAGGCCCATGTTTAACTCCCCACTGCCCATCTTGACAACTCACAAGACGGCTATCCACTTCATCTTCCATTGCAAGACCTGCAAGTTCATCAGGAGATAAAGGATCAACAAAACCAGAGAAGCCGTTTTTGATTAATAAAGGACGTTTTTGCCAATGGCTTTCTAAAAATGATTGCCAATCTAAATTAAGTTTATAGTCCATTGTGTATTTCCTGAATTTGGGAAGCCTAAAAATATCATATAATGAATTACAACTTCCTGCTAAACATTCCTTGGTGCAATGTGAGTAATAACGAGTAATATACTGACAACTGCGTAGTTATCATACATCTCGCAATCTTATTGTGATAAGACCTAAATTAAATCAGCAATAATATAAGTTGATAGAGAAGAGCGTTACTCTATTTCAGTAGTGAGTTGTTGCTCAGCAAAGGTGACGATGAGTCTTGCCCCCCCTAATGGACTATCGGTAATGGTGATATCACCGTTATATTGCTCAATAATATCAACAGCAATTGATAATCCTAAGCCTTGTCCTGGGCGCAATGTATCTGCACGTGTACCACGCTGAAAAATGAGCTCCCTTTTTTCTGGGCTGACTCCTGGGCCATCATCATCTACGGTGATAATCACACAATTGTCATCATGACTTACATTGATCTCGACAAACTCTAAACAGTACTTACAAGCATTATCAAGTACATTTCCCATGACTTCCATAAAATCATTCTTTTCACCTAACCACATCATTTCAGGGGAAACATTTAACGTTATATCAACGCCTTTGGATTGATAGACCTTATTAAGTGCACTACAAAGATTGTCAAGTAAGCCTGATAAAGAGTGGAGCTTGCGTGTTGTTATATCGTGATCGCCGTGAAGAGAAGCTCGATGTAAATAATAACCAACTTGCTGTGAAATTCGTTCAATTTGACTTTGCATAATTGGCTCAGCTTGTTCTATAGACATTTGTTTGCCAGCACGTAGAGCACGTAATGTTGATTGTAAAACAGCAAGGGGGGTTTTTAAGCTATGGGTCAGATCAGATAAACTGGTACGGTATTTACTATAACGATTGCGTTCATTACGCAATAAAATGTTGAGATTATAAACTAATCCTTTGAGCTCTTTAGGAGGATTTTCATCTAAATTATCGCGAGTGCCTTTTTCCAACGCACTAATCTGCTCAATAATGGATTTAATCGGTCTTAAACTCCAATGGGCTGCTAACCAAATTAATGGGATCACCAAAAGAAAATTAGCCAGTAATATATAGAGAAACCAATCCCAGACTCTACTTACATTTTGCAGACTTTGAGGAATAGGATCGATAACCGCAATGGATAGATAAGGCATATTATCCGCCGCAGGATAGTGATTAATAACCACGGAATGCGTTAAGGTATCATTACTTGAATATTCGTTGAGTTTTTTTAGATAGGCTCGATATTGAGGCAGTTGCTGTAACATAAAACGTGTCGTTTTAACATTCACACTAATTTCAAATAAGCCTTCTTTATTGCGCCATTTTGGCGCGATACTGTTTGGGATCACCTGAGGTAAATCCGTTGGCGTCCATAGCACATTGCCTTTCTCGTCGAAAATAACCACCAGCGATGTGTTGTTGTTATTGAGGTTAGTCGGAAATTCAATCTGCAATTGCCCATCTTTCCATTGCGCTAAGCTATAGTAGAGATTACTTTGGCTACGCATTAGCATAAAAGTCGTTTTATCAAAACTGACAATAGAACCGACTATGGCAACCAAACCATAAGAGAGTGTCAGTGCTAAAATAATGGCGCTGGTGGCAAGTAAAAATCTTGTTCGTAAAGAGAAGGGCGAACGTTGTTTTTTATGCATATTAAGCTTTCATATCAAAACGATAACCTTGTCCACGTACAGTTACAATGACATCATTATCATATTTTTGGAGAATTTTTTTGCGCAGACGCCCCATAAGCACATCAATGGTATGACTTTCTCGCTGCTCTGCATCAGGATAAAGTTGGCGCATTAGCACATCTTTGCTCACCACTTTGTTTTGATTACGCATTAATGTTTCTAAAATAGTATATTCGAATGCAGTGAGCTTGATTTGCTCACCTAAGATCATGAACTCTTTACGTGATAAATCCAACTCAAAAGGGGCAATAGTCAGTATTTGTGAGGCAATGCCCATGTTTCTTCGCATTAATGCCTGAACGCGTGCCACGATCTCTTCAAAATGAAAAGGCTTTGTCACATAATCATCAGCACCGGCATTTAATGCAGTCACTTTTTCCTGCCAGCTTTCTCGAGCCGTTAATACCATAATGGGAATAGTAATATTATTTTCCCGCCATCGACGAATAAGGCTGATACCATCTTCATCAGGAAGACCTAAATCAACAATGGCGACATCAGGTGTACTTTCTGCGATAAAGTGATCGGCTTCTTTCGCATCTTGTGCTGCATCAACTTGATGTCCTGCATCGCGAAACTGCACAGATAAATGATGGCGAAGTAAGATATTATCTTCAATAATTAAGATCCGCATATTCCACCTTGTGTACATCAGTAAAAATCAGTTGCTGTAAGAGAAATTAAGATAATGATAGTCAATCTAGCACTTAAAGAATACCGTAACGGACAATGTGTTTAAGTTATAGATAGTTTTTATCTTATTTAGGACGGGTCATCGATATAAAAAAAGGCAGAGATTATCTGCCTTTTAAGTATGGGATAAATTAATCTAATTTATCAACAAGTTGACTGGCAAAACCAATATAGTTTTCAGGTGTCATCGCTTTTAAGCGTGTTTTTTCTTGTTCTGGTAGCGCTAAACCGTCAATAAACACAATCATATCTTGTGCCGTGATCCGTTTACCACGAGTTAACTCTTTAAGTTTTTCATAAGGCTTTTCAATACCATAGCGACGCATAACCGTTTGGATTGGTTCAGCAAGAACTTCCCAGTTGCTATCTAACTCTTCACGAAGATGACTTTCATTAACTTCTAATTTATTTAAGCCTTTCATGGTTGATTGGTAAGCGATTAATGCATAACCGATACCGACACCTAGGTTACGTAGTACGGTTGAGTCAGTTAAATCACGTTGCCAACGCGAAACAGGTAATTTGCTGGAAAGGTGACCCATAACGGCATTAGCTAAACCTAAATTACCTTCAGAGTTTTCAAAATCGATAGGATTCACTTTATGAGGCATTGTTGATGAGCCAATCTCACCGGCAATGGTCTTCTGTTTGAAGTGATTAAGAGCGATATAACCCCAAATATCACGGTCAAAATCAATTAAAATTGTATTAAAGCGGCTGATGCAATCAAAAAGCTCGGCAATATAGTCGTGTGGCTCAATTTGCGTAGTATATGGGTTCCATGTGATCCCCAATGAAGTAACAAATTCTTCACTAAATTGGTGCCAATCAACTTCAGGATAGGCAGCTAGGTGAGCATTATAGTTACCTACTGCACCATTAATTTTACCTAAAATTTCTACTTGAGTAAGTTGGCGATATTGACGCTCCATACGGTATGCAACGTTTGCAAACTCTTTTCCTACCGTTGAAGGTGTTGCCGGTTGTCCGTGAGTACGAGAGAGCAGGGGTAAATCACGATATGCTTGCGCCATTTTACTGATAGTATCAATAAGCTCGCGCCATGCTGGTAGTAGCACTTCTTGGCGTGCTGTTTCTAACATGATGGCATGGGATAAATTATTAATATCTTCAGAAGTACAAGCGAAGTGAATAAACTCAGAAACTTGCTGTAGTGCAGGGATAGCCGCCACTTTTTCTTTTAAGAAATATTCAACCGCTTTCACATCATGATTGGTGGTGCGCTCGATCGTTTTGATACGGGTAGCATCATCTTCATTGAAGTTAGCAACAATTGCATCAAGGTAATCGATTGCGTTTTGTTCAAAGGCGGGAACTTCTTTAATGTCGGTGCAAGATGCTAGCTTTTGTAGCCAGCGAACTTCTACCTGTACACGGAATTTCAAAAGACCGAATTCACTAAAAATAGTCCGTAACGACGAAGTTTTACTACCGTAACGACCGTCAATCGGTGAAATCGCTGTCAGCGAAGATAATTCCATTGTTGGCAACTCCCAGGTTGAATTTTAAAGTATTAACATTGAGCGAGAAAATCATCAGTTTGTCGTAAGATGGTTTTTTGATGGAGTAAAAAATCAAAACGGCGACCACCTACTTGACGCCAAAGTACGGCACTACGAAGACCTGTCAGAAGTAATCCACGAACTTTGGCTTGAATAATAGGGTTTTTAAGCAACTCAATCGAACCATTAACTTGAATTTTTGGCCCTACAGGGCTGACCGCATCACTATAAACGCCAGCGAGAGCATTAAATAATCCGTCAGAAAGCGGTTCAAAATAATTTTTTTGTCGTTCAAGTTGAGATATTTTTTGTGATAAATGCGAACTGTAATCGTTATTTTTGTTGATGATACGTTCAAGGTTAATCAGGCCTTGTTGATAAGTCATCAACTCAAACGTGAGTTTTTCTCTTCTTACCGCTTGATGGATAGCTTTTATGGTTTGAAAACCTAATTTCAAATGACTTATTTGATTACCATAAACATCCAAGGTTGAAGTTGGGTTGATATTAAAAATGCTGTTAACCATGACTTCAACATCTTTCTCGTCTGCATTCCCTTGATAAGCAATTTGCTGAACAAGACGACTTGCCTGGCAGATACCTGCCAGTGCAAGGGTAATATCACGAAAATCTTTAGCCACATCTACTCCTGAATACGTGTTTCAATAATACCGCCACCTAAACAGACTTCGTCTTGATAGAAAACGGCCGATTGCCCCGGTGTAACAGCAGCAACAGGATAGTCAAAACGGACTTCAATTTTATCTTCATCTAATGGTGTTACTGTACACGGAATATCAGCTTGGCGATATCGTGTTTTCACCGTGCAACGAAAAGCTTCGGTAATAGGCTCTCTTGCGACCCAATGAAGTTGTTGAGCAATTAAGCCTACGGACATTAATCGAGGGTGTTCATGACCTTGTGCGACAATTAATATGTTATTTGCAACATCTTTATCGACTACATACCAAGGATCTTCGCTACCTTCTTTTGTGCCACCGATACCCAGACCTTTACGTTGACCTAAGGTGTGATACATCAACCCTTGATGTTCACCAATGGTTTCGCCATCTACGGTGACGATAGGACCCGGTTTGGCAGGTAAATAGCGCGATAAGAAATCAGTAAACTTGCGTTCACCGATAAAACAGATCCCCGTAGAGTCTTTTTTCTTGGCGGTTGCTAAATCAAGCTTCTCGGCAATTTTTCTCACCTCAGGTTTTTCCATTTCACCGACAGGGAAAAGGCTTTGGGCGATTTGCTGATGACTTAATGTATATAAGAAGTAGCTTTGATCTTTGTTGTTATCAACACCGCGCAGTAATTGGCTTTTACCATCAATATCACGGCGACGAACATAGTGGCCCGTTGCAATATAATCGGCCCCTAAATCTTCGGCTGCATATTCTAAAAACGCTTTAAATTTTATCTCTTTATTACATAGAATATCGGGATTAGGGGTGCGGCCAGCTTTATATTCAGATAAAAAGTGTTCAAATACATTATCCCAATATTCAGCGGCAAAATTGATAGTGTGAAGTTCTATGCCAAGCTTATCACACACGGCTTGCGCGTCGGCAAGGTCGGCAGAAGCTGAGCAATATTCTGTATCGTCATCTTCTTCCCAGTTCTTCATAAACAGACCAACGACCTGATATCCCTGTTCCTTAAGAAGATAGGCTGAGACGGATGAATCTACGCCACCGGACATTCCAACGATGACTTTTTTTTGGCTGTTATCTGACATGAATGGATCTCACTGCGAAAAAATAAGCGCCATACTTTACCATATCACTATCAAGGGTGCATCAAACGAATACATTTTTTGCCTTCTTAACTATGAAAGTCATTGTTAAGAGGCAAATGTTGAACCAAAGCTATCCAGTAAAGAGAGTGGATAACGTTCATTTTGTTGATAACAAAGAATACTTTCTTTTACCAGCGGTGAACGTAATTGTTGGCTATTGATTATCTCTTGCGCGGTCACCCAGTAGCAGCCATTAATATCATCGTCATGTGGTTGTGTGGCTAATTGTTCTGGTGCTTCTATCAAAAATAAAAAACGCAAAAATGGCGTATTGTCCGGTGCCACCCACTGATGTAATTTCAAAAAATATTGTACCGGCAAGGTTAAACCAGTTTCTTCCCATAACTCTCGTTGTGCCGCTTGGATCAGGGTTTCATTTGCTTCTAAATGTCCTGCGGGTTGATTCCATGTGGCTTTGCCATTTACCGTTTCTTCAACAACTAAAAATTTATTGTTTGCATGAACAATACAAGCAACAGTGACATGTGGTTTAAACAAAATTAATCTCCTTCCATTGACCCGGTAATAGATTATCCAAGGTAATATTTCCCATGCTAAAACGAATTAAGCGTAATGTGGGATAACCAATATGGGCAGTCATACGTCTAACTTGGCGGTTTTTTCCTTCAAATAAAGTGATTTTTAACCAGCTAGTCGGAATAGATTGACGCTCTCTAATAGGTGGAAATCGCTCCCAAACCCACGTTGGCTGTTCTACCCTTTCAATTTTTGCAGGTAGTGTTTTCCCATCCTTTAGGTTAAGTCCTTCACGAAATTGTTGTAACGCTATCTCTGTGGGAATGCCTTCTACTTGAGCATAGTAGACTTTCCCTGTTTTTTTATTTGGTTGAGTTAATTTGGCCTGTAATTTGCCATCATTTGTTAATACTAACAGACCTTCACTATCTCTATCTAACCGTCCTGCCGCATAAATATCAGGAATGGGGATAAAATCTTTTAGCGTTTTTCTACCGCTGTCATCGGTAAATTGCACAAGGACATCGAAGGGTTTATTAAAGATAATCACTTTACGCTCACCTCTAGGGCGAGAAGGTTTTTTTTGTCCTGCTAGTGCGTGAGATTTGCGTAGTTTCGATCTATTGTTAAATTGATTTGCCATAGCTATTTTTTGTCAAAAATGGGAGATTGATTATACCTTAAAAGAGAAGCGATTGGCGTTAGCTGAATAATCAAGTAGTATTGACAGGTCTCTTACAAAAAATTAACAAAGCGTGCGCTTACATGAAAGGAGAGGTAAATGGAAAGCAAAGTAGTTGTTCCGGCTAATGGTGCTAAAATTACATTAGATGCTAAAGGTAAGCTTGTTGTTCCAAATAATCCGGTTATCCCTTATATCGAAGGGGATGGTATCGGTATCGATGTCACGCCAGCAATGTTAAAAGTTGTTGATGCAGCGGTTGAAAAAGCTTACGGCAATGAACGTAAGATTGAGTGGATGGAAGTCTACACCGGTGAAAAATCAACACAAATTTATGGTAAAGATGTTTGGCTGCCAGAAGAAACCTTAGATCTTATTCGTGAATATCGTGTTTCTATTAAAGGTCCTCTTACTACACCAGTAGGTGGTGGTATCCGTTCATTAAATGTGGCACTACGCCAACAACTCGACCTTTACGTTTGCCTGCGCCCAGTGCGTTATTACAAAGGCACTCCAAGCCCAGTAAAACACCCAGAACTGACGGATATGGTTATCTTCCGTGAAAACTCAGAAGATATCTATGCCGGTATTGAGTGGAAAGCCGGCTCAGCAGAAGCTGATAAAGTGATTAAGTTCCTGCAAGATGAAATGGGTGTAACCAAAATTCGCTTCCCACAAGATTGTGGTATCGGTATTAAGCCGTGTTCAGAAGAGGGGACTAAACGTTTAGTTCGCGCAGCGATTGAATATGCAATTGATAACGATCGCGACTCCGTTACATTGGTGCATAAAGGTAATATTATGAAATTTACCGAAGGTGCCTTTAAAGATTGGGGTTACGAATTAGCCCGTGAAGAATTTGGTGGTGAGCTGTTAGATGGTGGTCCTTGGGTTAAAATTAAGAACCCTAAATCAGGCAAAGATATTATTGTTAAAGATGTTATCGCAGATGCATTCTTACAACAAATCCTGTTACGCCCAGCCGAGTATGATGTTATCGCTTGTATGAACCTAAATGGCGACTATATTTCTGATGCATTAGCAGCACAAGTTGGTGGTATTGGGATTGCTCCTGGCGCTAATATTGGTGATGAGTGTGCATTATTTGAAGCGACTCACGGAACAGCACCAAAATATGCCGGACAAGATAAAGTTAACCCAGGCTCTATTATTCTCTCCGCGGAGATGATGCTACGCCACATGGGTTGGACAGAAGCCGCTGATTTAATCATTAAAGGTATGGAAGGCGCAATCGAAGCGAAGACCGTTACTTATGATTTCGAACGTCTAATGGACGGCGCTAAACTGCTAAAATGTAGCGAATTTGGTGACGCGATTATCAAACATATGTAATTGTTGATTTGATAAATAGTTAACGGGAGCTTATTAGTTCCCGTTTATTTTTTGTACTATAAAATTATTCCCCAAAACCCCACCAAAACTATTCCCCAAAACAGTACAATTAAAAATGTGGATTATCTGAAGTGATTTCTGAGAACAATGCGTGGTGTGTGAATTTAATTGATACTATTCAAGGTAATTCAGCAGAATATGAGCTCTATGTATTTGTGAAGTATTCTTATCATATTTCACTTCATCCTCAAAAATGGGGAATTCAAATTTATCATAAAGGTGTTATTACACACGCTTCAAGCCAAAGACCGCTTAATTTATTAGAGGGAAATAACTTTGTACTCACAGGAAATAATTGGAATGGCGTGGATGTCGGGTTTCCTTGTGCGGTATTAATCACAACAATAGGGCATATTGGGATGATGGATTCGATGGGAGGAAAAACAATTAGGGTAACCCTCTGTGGGCGAGGTAACCGCATTATCCCTCATTCCATGATAGTAGCCGAAAAGATGTCAACAACCTCACTAGGTAAGCAGTATTTTTATATTGATGTGAGGGAGTATGGTGGGTAGAAAGAGTTTAGATGGTTGGTTTAGTTGTTGAGTACGAAAGATCATTAAAGGAAAATATATATTCGCTGGTGTTTGGATCTATGCTAGGCGCAGAATCAATTTCATCCCGTTTTCACATTTAATTTTGAAATTTTTAATAAATTACTAGGTATATTCATGTTAATAGTAGTGTAATTGGGTGCGTAGAAAATTATAGAATTAAAAATCTTCTATTTAAATTTGTCACTTGTTAAATCACAAAGTTAAAAGGAATCCTTTGAATTATAGGTATATAGGAGTTAGTTTGAGACTGACAAAAGTGAAAAAGTATAGAACTGTGTGATGTGTGGACACATTTTTTTGTTAATTTATCAGCCCTTTCAGAGGATAAGTAATGAATTTGGAAGATAAACTGTCCGGATGGACAGGTCCTTCGAGTAATACGGAGCAGGAAAAACAAGAAAGAACGGAGCGGATGATTCGCCAAGCGATTGACTCACACGAACCATTCGACAATTGCTCACTAAAGGTTTATGCGAAGGGATCATTCGCTAATAATACTAATGTGCGTTCAGATAGTGATGTGGATATTGCTGTTGAATGTATAGAGGTTCAATATTGGGATGAATCGGAGAAAGGGGTGCATACTCCAGGGAAACTATATGAGGGTATTTGGACTCCAGAAAAGTTAAGAACCGAACTTCTTTCTGCCATGAAAGCAAAATTTCCTGGGCAGATAGATTCATCGGGTACCACTGCAATACAAATAAATTCTAATTCAGCGAGAGTAGATGCTGATGTTGTTCCATGTTTTAGCTATCGTTACTACATGAAAAATAGATCGATAAATGGAACGAAAATATTTAAAACTGATGGGAGTCATATTGTTAACTACCCAGCCCAACAGATGAAAAATGGAACAGAAAAGAATAATCGAACTGGTTATGCCTATAAAAAAGGTGTTCGTCTGTTAAAGCGTATTGAAAATTCAATGGTCGAAAATGGGACATATCACGAATTGCCATCTTTTTTTATGGAATGCTTAGCTTATAATTGCCCAGAAACTGTATTTGCTCATTCAACATGGACAGAACGGCTCAAAGCTATGCTTATACATATTTGGGATAGACTACAAGGTGATGAGCCAACCACTGATCGCTGGTTGGAAGTGAATGAATGCTTTTTTCTTTTCCACTCAAATCAAAAATGGACTCGTGAAGATGGGCGTGAGTTTGCTAAAGCAGCTTGGAACTACTTGGAATTCAAGTAATGCGTAATGCGACATTTAAAAATTCACTATACCTGTTAATCGGATTTTCAGCAGTCGCTTGGATTTTTCTCGTTTATATTAATGGGCTAGATTTGTCCAATATAAAAAGTTTTTTAGAGCTTGTTCCAAAAGTGGTCAGTATTGATCTTTTGGTGGTAGCTCTATTCGCTAAATGGGGTTGGAAATTTAAAATCTTTAGAGGCTGGCTTGTTCCCTTTCCAAATTTGAACGGAAGCTGGGTAGGTTTTATATATTCAGATTGGAAAAATCCTAAGACGGGAGAAAAGGTACCACCTATACCAGTAATGCTTACTGTGAATCAATCTTTCTTCCACATTAGCTGCATGATGCGTACGAATGAAATGGAAAGCTATTCGTATTCTGAGGGTTTTCTTATCGATCCTGAACGGCAAATTAAAAATGTCGCATATTCCTATGGAAGTAGACCTAGGCTCAGTTTGACCGAGCGAAGTATTCCTCATGATGGAACTGCTGTGTTCAAGATTATTGAAAATCCGAAGCAAAAATTAATAGGAAGATATTGGACAGAAAGATTAACAAAAGGGGAAATAGTTCTTCAATATCATTCAAAAGAATTACTTGAGGAATTTCCTGAAAATTTTGGTGGGCATCCCGTAACAGAAGATGAAAATCGACGCTAGTAATATGCGGCGACTATAGGGTTATTTTTCGGCAGGCTACAATATTTATCATAAAATAAAAGTTATATACATTAATCTGGAGAAATAAATTGGTTGATCTGGCTGAAGTGGAAATTAAATATGGTTTTCCTCTTTTCTCAAAACCTTCCTCTGTAGTTAATCTAGGGAAAAATGAAAAGATTGTAATATCAGATATTTGGGCGTTCTGGGACTATGTTATAAAAAAAACGAGTAATGATCGTAAAGGAGAGGATTTTTTAAGGTCACTTCTCGAACAGGCAAAACACTTTTATATAACAGCGGAAACTAGCCCAGTAAAAAGCCAGCCTCTCCTTTATTATTATTCATTTCTAAATTTATCAAAAATAATAATAAATCTTACTGGTCAACATGGTTCCAAGAAAATGTATATGCACGGAATGAATGAAAATCATAATAATAAATTTTCACAGTCAACAATAACAAAACAAAAACAAAAACAAAAAATTGTTCAAGTTGCACATGAAATCGTTTCCATATTTGACCCTAATATAGCTAAAACAGATGTTCTTTTAAACGTGAAAGAGCTCCTAAACCACTGTGTGGGAGTCCATAGAGCCTACTCTGAAATTTATAATCAAACTGAAGTCTTTTATAAGATAGCGAATTATAAACTATTCAAGAAAGGAAAAGAGCTAATTTTCAAGGCAGAACTTCAATGTTCGGATATTGACATGGCAAGTCTCACAGCTTGTGGATACTCGATAACACAAGATGATAATGGAATATTTTATTACACTACCAAAATAACTATGTCTACATATAAGCCAACACGAAAAGATTATGCTGAACTAAGCCAGAAAATACAAAATAAAGGAATTTGGTACTTTATAGGCAACACTGGTTATACAATGTATCTTTCAAACTCATCTATAGGTCGTTATAGTCAAGAGTCTATTATTTACATGGTGATGTTTTACCTTGGTTCTATAACACGTTACCATCCATACATGTTTGATGAAATATTTTCTGACAAAGAGCAATGGTTAATGAGTGAGTTTCTAAACACACAACCTAAACAATTCTTATATTTGGCGACTGCCAGAATTCTTGGTCAAAGTGTTCTGAAAGCTTACGCTAGTTTTTAGAAATATTACAATGTGTCGTAGTAGCATTGTGTCCACCTCATATTTTTTCAGGATAACTGTCATAATTAAATTTCCACATCACAGAAGATTTGATTATGTCTAAGTCACCGTGGAATAAAAATCGTATAATTGGGAAAAATGATCGTTTAAAATATCTCATATCTAGGGAAATTAGCTTTAGATAGTAAACTTAGAGGTTGTAATTTACTACTAGAAAACAAAGAACCTTCGTGTAACTCAGCTATTACTTGGACATAAAAAGCTCGAAAGCGCAGTTCGTTATCTAGGCATTGAAGTCGATGGTGCAGAAATAGCTGAGTCAATTGAAGTATAATTTCGTCAGGACTGTTTAGTTACCCTGTCTCAAGAGCGGATGTCATCCAGAATAGTGTAATAATTTAATATGGAATAGATCAGATGGCGTTTAAATATTTTAGGGGGATTTTACTCACCATCATCTAATTCATTAAGATATTGAGCGAGGACATCGCCATGGCACGCATAGGGTTTACAATGGCATCCCAATGTGTGTCCTCTTAATTTCTTGAGTTTTTCTTTGAAATCATTCCCACCCTTCAGATAATCACGATCAAAATCGTACTTGAACTTTCTTATTACTTCATCTCGATCACCATCTACACCTATTGCATAAGGGTTTCCCCACAGGGTTCCTCTTCCACAATAAGTATCGAAGTGTTCACCTCGATCTTTATTCGAAACGAATGTGATTTTGTCCATAATATATCGCACAGTAATTTTATTGGACAAAACATCTCGGTGATGAAGAAATGCTGGCTTAGTGGCTGAATCAAAAATAACTGCGTGAGTTAAACCAATAGAAGACGGATCGGCAAGTAATTCAGGTGCAAGCTCCGTCAAAGTATCTGCAGTGAAAAACTGTTTGATTAGATTATGATGATCTTCAAAGTAAAATATTTTATGGTCATTTGACTTGGAAAATATTCGAGTAAGTTTGCGCTCAAATTTTCCCTTAGAGGCAAAGTTAAAATGATACATTATCAGTACTTTCTTCATATCAGGTGCTTAACCTCAAAATCAGTATTCCAATGGTTATTTAAGTACTCTATCACAAGCCGGCGATGACAGTAATGTGGTTTATGTTCACTACAAAGTAAACAGCTATCTTCGATCAAGGATTTATCTATACGCTCGATATTTCTTTTTGCCATTAAATTCAAAAAATTATCTTCATAGGCTACCCATGAAATATTCCCTTTCTTATATAAATTTAATATTTCTTTTGTTGGGGCGAGATCTGGAAGATGTATATAGTTTACATTGCACAATTCCTTAAGAAAGTACTTAAGGTCGTTCTTTTTGGCAAATCCAGAAAGTTGAGAAATATTGTTTAAACGGACATCTACTAAGTTTTTAATAGTTGGTTGTGATTTTATAAGTGAAAAAAACTTCTCTGCAGTTTTTTCAGTAAAGCCAATTGAAAACACTTTCATTATTCAACCCTTATAATAGACGCTGCAATTTTCCAATAATGTTGCAAATGTTCCCCAGCTAAACTTACAGTCATATATGAATTAAAAATTTCATACTCGCCATTTTCATGTGTTCTAAACTCGTCAAGAACTCCAGCATCCATTAATGAAAAAATATATTCCACACTGTTATAGAAGAATCTCGCTCTTACTTTTCGGCGAGGAGTACCGAAATCTTCCCCTTCAGTAGCAATATGAATAAAAAGCCTTGTTGGTCTTATGAAGAATAATGATTGTCTTGGTCTTCCAACCATACCAACAGGAACTTTATCGTTTAAACCGTTCGTACTATGTGTACCGTTTTCCCACAAAGACGGAGGTGTTTCTAGGAAAGGAGCTAAGAATTCATGTGATTTAGGATATGCTGAAATATACCTCCATTTAACACCATGATTAAAATAAATATTTTCACGTTGCATTGGGTGACTTTGGTTTTCACCGACATCAATTTCAACAACAGAAAGTTTGGTAGCTGAGTTTCCATTATCACAGATACGATCAATATCGTGTACTTGGCCTTCACCTGTGGAGCATACAGGTCGTACCCAGCCGTTACATACATTATCAACCAATTCAATGCCTGCGACACAACGTCCACCAGGACGGTAAGAGCAAGCTAAAAGTACTAAACGTTTGATCATTGATTAAGTCCTTTAATGAAATAATAGGATTTAACATAATGAAAATCCAATCTATACCATATTTGATTTTTTCATGTCCATTCGCGAATAATCACCAGTTTAACCAGATTTTTATTATTCAAAATATCACAATGCTAGCCCTGTTTTTCGTTCAAAACTGACAAGTAGATTTGAGATATTGCATGATAAATTATTCTTTTTTGTTCCTAAAATATTCTTCACTACATGAGTATAGCGAAGAATATTTAATTTAAATAAGAATTCCCCAATTTATTACTAACATGAATTTTTATAATTAAAATTCCTGTTATTTACTATAAATAGTAGGCCTAATTTTTTTGATTACATACTTGATAAGTTCGTAACCATTTAAAATATCTTCCCCAAAACCACCCCAGTGTAAACTAAAAATCAACCAGTTACATACAAACCAAGATCACATAAAAAAAGATTATCACCAACAATAATTATAATTTATTTAATAAGTTACTTAATTATTATGGGTATAATGCTACGCCATATGGGTTGGACAGAAGCCGCTGACTTAATCATTAAAGGTATGGAAGGCGCAATCGAAGCTAAGACCGTTACTTATGATTTCGAACGTCTAATGGACGGTGCTAAATTGCTGAAATGTAGCGAGTTCGGTGACGCGATTATCAAACATATGTAATTGCTGATTTGATAAATAGTTAACGGGAGCTTATTAGTTCCCGTTTATTTTTTGTACTACAAAATTCTTCCCCAAAATATCCCCAAAACTCTTCCCCAAAACAGTACAATTAAAAATGTGGATTATCTGAAGTGATTTCTGAGAACAATGCGTGATGTGTGAATTTAATTGATATTATTCAAGGTAATTCAGCAGAATATGAGCTCTATGTATTTGTGAAGTCTTCTTATCATATTTCACTTCATCCTCAAAAATGGGGAATTCAAATTTATCATAAAGGTGTTATTACACACGCTTCAAGCCAAAGACCGCTTAATTTATTAGAGGGAAATAACTTTGTACTCACAGGAAATAATTGGAATGGCGTGGATGTCGGTTTCCCCTGTGCGGTATTAATCACAATAATTGGGCATATTGGGATGATGGATCCGATTAGAGGAAAAACGATTAGAGTAACTCTTTGTGAGCGAGGTAACCGTATTATTCCTCATTCCATGATAGTGGCTGGACAGATGTCAACAACCTCACTAGGTAAGCAGTATTTTTATATTGATGTGAGGGAGTATGGTGGGGGATAGAAAACCACGATGAAGGGATGAGTACGTAAGAATTATAAAGCAAAGTATATATTTCTTAGTGATTATTATCATAGCTGGCATCAAGCTAGCTGTTCAAGACTAGAGTGAGATTTGCTTAGTAGGCAATTACAGAACTTCGATCAATTTAGTTTGATTCTCTATCTCGATCTTAACTCTATTCATACTCTCATATGCAATTCTAGCTTCCTCCCCCCTGATTTTTCTATTTTATCATCATTTCCCATATAACTTGCAGAATGCTCAATTGCTTCTTTGTATTGTTGTTTTAGTGTGTAAAAACATGAGGTAGTTTTACAAGTTTTTTTGTAAAGTTAAGTTCAATATTTACATTATTCATTTGAATTCCTACATGAGGCTAAATCATACCTACTAAGGAAAATAAGGTTTTGTAGAAAGAGTTTGGTACTTAGTTTATTACAGCATTCATTAGATGTAATGTTTAATGTGATGGAACTACTTAGTTATCATGAATGTAACGTCTGCCACCAGCTCGAGATGAATTTCATATTTAAGTATCTATATCATTTTTATTCTCGCCCTTAAGTGAAATTATGCAATCATAATTCTATACTGTTTTAAATATCTCAGAATATGAGCTTAATTTAGACCCTAGTGTTTATTTGAAGTGTGCCATCCCATCAATCAGGATTACAATCCAAATACATAGGTTATTTGAATATATGAAGCCATATTGATATGCTGTTTCATAATATATTTTTTATTAAAAAACCAATGAAAAACTGTAAATATTAATACTATTTAATTTAATAATAACCATACAAAAAGGAAAGTATCGTGGCACAAGAAAAAAAACCTGAGAACTTCGAAGACCTGCTTTTAGGGAAGTTTCTAGATCCCATACATGGAGTTATTCGAATTACTAAGCTTGAAAAAAAAATAATTGACCATCCTTTATTTCAAAGACTAAGAGATATTAGACAGAATACTTTTTTATATAAAGTATTTCCTTCTGCAATGCACTCTCGTTTTGAGCACTCAGTTGGAGTGATGCATTTATCGTATGAAATATTGAAAAATCTAGATTTAAATGCATTAATTTATAATCGTAAAAATGAGAGTGTTGACCTCTATCTGGATATAAAAAAAATACCAATAAACCTTATCCAAGAACTGCGTATTGCAGCTTTGTTACATGATGTTGGGCATGGTCCTTTAGCCCATCAATTCGATAGTTTTGCAATAGATATAGATAAATTCAAAGAAAAATGTAAGATTGAAGGCACTAATAAATACGATAAGATCATATCACTAGCTGAAAATGGAGAAAGAAAATTAAGTCACGAACAAGTATCATGTATTTTTATTAAGGAAATTATTGATGAATTGAAAAATAAAGCTGAAAGCGAATCAGATGGTGACGATGTTTATAAAGAAAACATAAATATAATTAACACAGATAGTATTATAAGAATCGTTGAAAAAAACTATGAATTTGAAAATGAAATAGAAGGTCTGAATATATATCCTTTGTTAGGTTCAATCATATCATCTTCACCTATAGATGCAGATAGAATGGATTACTTACTGAGAGATAGCTATTTTTCAGGTGTTAAGTATGGGATTTATGATTATGGACGATTGCTAATGTCATTTATTCCTGTAAAAGATGAAAATAATGTTTACTTGGCATATAAAGAAAGTGGTATGGATTCAATACTAGAGTTTGCTAATGCAAGAAGTGGTCTTTATAGTCAAGTTTATTTCCATAAAACCAATCGTGCGCTATCTGCCATGCTTAATAAAGCGTGCTCTGACTCAGATACTGTTAATGTTATATCTTTAGATTCTAGCGATACAATCATTGATATAATGAAAAATTTTTATCGAAATAACCCAGATAAGAAATTTTTAGAGCATACGCTTAAAAATGTATTAAATGGCCCTTCAAAAGAAATAATTAATGATATTGTTAATAGAAATGTGTGGAAAAAAATATATGAAAAAAAACACACATTTTCTAATGTTAGACTTTCAGATAATACATTCAAAGAATACAAAAAAGAAATATCTAGAGAAATCAACTCTATTCTCGAAAATGCTAAAATTGGAAAAGAATGTGCTCTTGACTTTCAGATCGAAGATAATTTCAAAGACATTGAAAAAAGCCAAGCTAGAATTATTAAAAAAGAAATAAATGGTAAGTATAAAATAAATAAACTGTGTGATTTTAATGAAGCACTTCAACCATATCACTATGTTAAGTTTTTTATTCGTGTTTTTGTATCAAAGTCTACTCAATCGACAAATATTAGAAAATTCGAACAGTTGGTTGAAGATATTGAAGAAGTTGTTAAAGATAAAATCAATGATATTGAAATGCAAAAAAAGCAACAATAGAATCCTAGAGTTCTCGTAACATATTCTTTAATGCTAAAGCCCCATCGCCGTTAGTTATTCTCAGTAGCTAACGGTGACCATGTCTAATGGTGACCATGTCTAATGGTTAGTATGATCTAGTTATTTTCATTGTACTGGTCGCTAAGTACATTTGAAATCACTTCCCCAAAACCACACCAATCCAAACTAAAAATCAACCAGTTACATACAAACCAAGATCACATAAAAATAAATAATTACCCAAACAATTATAACTTATCTAATAAGTTACATAATTATTATGGGTATAATACTACGCCACATGGGTTGGACAGAAGCCGCTGACTTAATCATTAAAGGTATGGAAGGCGCAATCGAAGCGAAGACCGTTACTTATGATTTCGAACGTCTAATGGACGGCGCTAAACTGCTGAAATGTAGCGAGTTCGGTGACGCGATTATTAAACATATGTAATTGTTGATTTGATAAATAGTTAACGGGAGCTTATTAGTTCCCGTTTTTTATTGTCAATTTTGAAATGGTTATCAAAAAGTTATCAAAACGAGTTATCAAAACCACCTGAAATTTGAGCAATTAAATCACGATTTTTATCTAATTTTTGGCGTTCAAGTTGTTACCTGATTACTCAGCGTCGAATTTTGCTTTTCAGTTATAAAGTAATTTATCGGTGATCCCTAAAGAAGCTACCGCTTTTGGGACGCTATAACCTTGTTCGCTGACTAATGCGACCGCTTCTTGCTTAAACCCAGTAGTATAAACACTGTTTGTTCGTTTTTTCATTTAACACTTCAATAGTTAGATTATATTCCATTATTAAAGTGCCCTGTTTGATTAAAGTAGATCAAATAACCCCTAAATTTAATTACTTATAATAAATAAATATTTTTTATTTCTTAATTAAAATTTTTGTTTTAAATAGGCTACTTATTCTAATTTCAATAGTCTATTAATGAATGGTTTAATTTATTTTTCTATCTTTATTTTTAATTATCTTAAAATAATGAAATGGCTGATGTAATCATATTTAAAAGTGATATTATTATTTTATAATCATTTATATATTTACATTATTTTTATTTTAATGCTGGAGATACACGTGAATAAAATAGCTCTTTCGACAAAGTATCGAAATTCGATGTATCCATCAATGATAAAAAAAATAGGGGGATACGGTTTATCGTTATTCTTGATACCAATAATATTCTTTCATTCCGCTAATGCGTTAGAGTTATCCGTTCCTATTGGCTCAACAGGTTATTTAGGGGAGGTCACTCCGCCAGTTGGTTCAACAACGAAAAATTATGGGATGGTAAGTTCAGTGCTTCAGGCGAATAGATCTTATATAAGTTTTCGGTGGGAGCCTAGTCAATTTGTGATAAGTGACCTGCCTTTTTACCCCGAAATCGGTCGAGTGGGTGTGGCTATCTACAATAAAAGCAATCCCAAAGGGGCCTTTATTGTTTTAGCACCCAGTGGATATGGTTTGTTGCGTTATAAACGGGCTAACGATACATATGAGAATGCTTCATTTGCATTTAGTCGTTCCAAAACCACCGCTATGACAAATATGTATAATAATTTTCCCTCTAATTCTGATGAATTAAGTTGGGGTCTTTTGCCCAGACAAGGCAATAGTAATTTTTTCTCAGCACGATACGTAGATGGTAGTGATAAAGTTCATTCGTTAACATTAACAATATCCAGTTATTCCGCGTATGCCATCGGGCCATTAGAGGCCGGTGAATATGCCATGCGTGATGATTCAAAATTTTATGCCGTCATTCGCACTAGTTCAGGTTCTTTTGCAAGATCTAAAACATTATTAAGTTCAATGGATAATGTGAATATTAAAGCACTTAAAGCCTGTGACGTTATCCCCCAAACGTCTACCAATATTCAGTTTCCGACTCAAATCGCGAAAAATTATGCAACACCTACTAAATTAGCAGATAATTTAGCTAGTATCAGTGTCAATTGTCCTTATGCTAATAAAAATATTTATCTCACCCTGAGCCCTTTTAATAATTTAGTCTCAGGCAGTGAAACAGGGATGGAGCTATCCACCAGTAGCACTGAAAATATCACCACACTGCCTTATGTGGTGGCTTCTTTAAAATCTGCACAATCAAGTATTTGTCAAGCCAATGCACAAGAGGCCTTGCGACTCGTCGGTAGTAATAAACTAGCACAACAAAATATGAAGAGTTTTACACAAAACATAATTTTTAACCTTTGTGCTAATGGCAATATCAAAGCCAATAAATATACAGGGGCAATTAATGTAGCAATTTTAATTGAATAGCGGTATTCCGGTATTATTGATAACTGGCTTGCGCACTACATGCTATGTTAAAGAGGAGTTTTGATGATTTAGGTAACATAAAGAAATCATTTAAAAAATATTTAACATCCATTAGGTAGGGTAGTGCAAACTGTACTTGATAGCCATCAGTTAATTGCTGGTGGTTTTTTATTGAAGAAGATTATGTCAGATAAACAAGAGATAGGTGAGTTTATCTACAAAGTCTTTTCAGAGCTATTTTAATATTAAATATTTTTCTCCAACTGATGATATAGTCACTAGTTAATATACTAAGCTTAATAAGCTATTAAAAATAATATCCCTATATTTGTCAATATTGTTTTAATAAATTTAATTTAGGTTTTATTTTAACTTTTGATGCTATTGTTTTGATTTATATGTAGGTACACTCATTATCAACTATATTGCAGATATAAAGATAACTATGTATATGGTGATATTCCAATATATACTTCAGGTGCGCTATTTGAGGGCGATGACTATCTTATCGACGTGAAAGGTAAATACATTGGTCTAAGATTACGGATTGATTGGATATGATGATCCGTAAGGCTGTTGCTAAAGAACCTCATAACTTTTAATTAATAAACTTACTTCTGTGAGCTTATTAATTGGCTTTTTACAATAATGAATAACATAGTTATATAGAGAATGGTATTTATAAACAAAAAATACCCTGTGATTTTTATACTCACAGGGTGTTTAAATGAAGCAAAAATAAAACTTAATTAGATATCAACACGGGGGTTGATAGAGATTTTAATATAACCAATTAGTTAGAAAGCCTCTAATAGTAACTACTAAGTATTGCAATAGATTAAACCAATTTGTCCATAGCATTATTAATGTGTATTAGTTGCAATGAGATGCCAAAGGAGAAATTTAAAATAGCTTCGCCAATAAAATCTAACCCATTAGTAATATCGACACTATTTGCAGCAAGGCGATCACGTGATGATTTATCAACATTTTTTTGTACTGATTAACTATACCTAGTTGGCGAAAAGATAAATAGTACACATTAATATACAAAATACTGTAATTGTATACAGTAAAAGATTGCATTTCGAAAAAATTTGCCTTATCATCTCTAAATAGTGGGCAATTTGTTACTAAGCACACTAAACTTTGTTAAACCTCACTCATTTAGTGAGGTTTTTTGTTATCTGAAATTAGCGAATAACAGGCCTAAAAACATGCCCTAGTTATAAGACTAATTAAGTTAAATGGAAAAAAACTTATCAATAATATAAGGAAATATTTATGGAACACTTTACTAAAAAATCGTTATTTACCTGCGATAAAACTAATGAAAATCTCCCTAATAAACCGGGTGTAATAACACATTGCCAAGAGCTAGCGTCTGACTTAGGGTTAAGCGAAGCTTTTGCGCAATACACAATATCTTATACTTCTTGTGATAGTGTTCATGGAGAAATTATCCGTGAAGATACTGGTGCTGTTTTTATTCCGAAAAGTCAGGCACCTAAAGATGGTTGGCCTGTCATTGTATGGAATCATGGTACGGTAGGGATAGCGCCAACTTGTGCTCCCTCATTAACGCCTAAAAATAGTCGCGTATCGCAATATTTAAATACTTGGCTATCCCTTGGGTTTGCGATTGTTGCACCAGATTATCCAGGTTTAGGCTCATCAGGGTTGCATCATTATATGGATGAAAGAGCAACAGCATGGAGCGCTTTGGATAGTGCAAAAGCTGTCTTGAAAGGTGGGTTTTCGCTAAGTAATCGCTTTATCTTTATGGGGCAATCTCAAGGGGCTCATGCTGCATTTGCCTCTGTCGGCTATCAGCCTGAATATGCACCAGAATTAAATATCTTAGGTGCGATAGTGACAGGGACGCCTTATTTTAGTGATAATCTACTTGAAAACTTTATTAGTGATGGTGTTCAAGATGAAGGTGATAGAAAGCTACCTTACGCGATGTACTTATATCTTTCTGCTGCTGATAAAAATCCAAACTTAAAAGTGGAAGATTATTTCCAAGAATTAGCAATACCTTATGTTGAAAAAGCGAAAACGCTTTGTATCAGTCCATTAAGTCAATTAGTAATGGATAATAAATTAAACGCATCAAATAGCTTAAAACCTAAGTTTTACGAGCTATTAGAGCAAGAAGCGTCAAGTTTAAATTATAGAAAACTTCTTGTTGATAAGCCCGTATTTATAGGGATTGGTTTAGAAGATATTCATGTGTTAACTCGTTGGCAACAAGAGTTTGCAAGAGATGTATTGGAAGCAGGCACAAATGCATATGTATATGAATATCCGAATATTGGTCATTTAGATGTATACAATGTCTCTTTGCGAAATTCAGTGCCTTTTGTATTTGAACTGATGAAAAATGAGCATAGCAAAATAGACTAAAAACTATTTTATAACTGATTAATTTCTATCTTAATCTTATTCTTATCATTTGAATGTGGAAAGATGAGTGATATGAGATGCCAGATCATGTTTTGGTTAAAAGATATCTGGTATCTCTTTTTATTTTAATTCTTTGATTTAAGGAAATAAAAAATTATTTTTATTGATAAGTTTTTATGATTTTGTCTATATCAATCTTATTGATAGATTTTTTATTCACCAAAAATAAAGTTTGCTATCTGAGTTTTTCTATGGCTTAATGATGTCACTGGTTTGGAAGTACAGACCTATTTATGTTAGTCAGTTTAAAGTTGTTCCCGTTTAGCGTTATCCTTGATACCACTTCATTGCGAATTCCTTCTAATTAATTCCCATAAGTAAAAATACCAAACAAACCACATATGCCTTATGGCAAATTAAATAAATTAAAGGAAATTCTATGTCTAATTCAATGACTGGTACAGTAAAATGGTTCGATGAAGGTAAAGGTTTTGGTTTTATTACTCCAGCAGATGGCAGCAAAGATGTATTCGTGCATTTCTCTGCAATCCAAAGTGATAACTTCAAAACATTAGCTGAAGGCCAACAAGTTTCATTTATCATGGAAAATGGTATGAAAGGCCCTGCAGCAGGCAACGTGGTGGCTCTCTAAAGGCGCTATTACAATTCGCCTCTATTTTAAATGCCCAAGTTGTCGCGGTTCACAATATAGAACATCACAATTTGATGTTACAGTGAACAATCCACACGGCGCAAAATGTATCTTTTGCAAAAGTGTGATGACAGCTCAAATGAGCTAAGCATTAAATAGTTGAATATACAAAACCTCGCTTCGGCGGGGTTTTTTTGCTATCTACAATCTTATATTGACTAAAGATAAAAAATTTATATTTTAGGGCTTGAAAAATGCTTGCTCGTTCATATTTATATATTGGGCCAATCAGATATCGCCCATAATTCAATAAATACTGAAGGAGGAATTATATGCCTAATATTAAACCTTTTTCATTATTCCCAACTTTATCTGACAATCTACTTTCAAACCGTTTTGATCAGATAGATCGCCTGTTTAGTCAGTTAACAGGCAGTAAACCAATTTCATCACCGACTCAGACTTATAATCTGAAACAGATTGATGATAACCATTATGAACTAACAGTGAGTGTGCCTGGATATCAAGAAGATGACTTATCGGTTTCATTGAAAGGAAGTCGCTTATTGATTGAAGGGAAAAAAGAAGAAAAATTAGAAGAAGACAATGATAAATGGATCCACCGAGGTATATCTCAAGGGCAGTTTACATTGCAGTTTGACCTCGGTAAAAATGTCAAAATAGAAAAAGCCGATTTATCAAGTGGACTTCTGACCATTGCTATTGAGTATGAGTTACCTGAAGAAGAAAAACGGCAAACAATAGCGATAGAAAATAAAGATAAAAGCTAATTTAGTGAGATAGCTTAAATAAGATTAAGGCTGCACATAATGTGTAGCCTTAATTTTTTGTAATAGCCTATAAATTATAATATTTGAATAAAGAAGGGCAAAATAAACCAGATGCTTAAAGAAGTGCAAGCTTACACTAGAAAAATGGATTGGGTGTTTATGGCTCGCAATAGATACACTTAATCGTTGGAGTATATGTGTTCATAACAAACCTCTTTAAGAGGGGGCACTTTATGTGAACGCATAATGAGATTTAACCATGATAGTTTATACAGTAGTAAATGTTTAAAAGATTAAATACTGTTGATACAAGAAAGTATGTCAAAAAATGATATAGATATTTATACTAAATATTTAAAAGATAAGTTATTAGTAAATAATATACCAGTTTTTATTTATTATCTAATATAGAAATGAGTTTTCTATTATTAAAATAATGACTTCAGAATAAAGAAACGATATGATTTATTTTATTTAAATAGGAACTGTTATGAAAAAGCCACTTTCTTTATGGATAACTCAATTTTTGATTGTCTGCTGTATTATACTGATATTATATTTTTTTATAACCAATGCATCACTGTTATTAAATTTGTATAGTTTTGATATGCCCGCTGAGATAAAGATAGAAATTTATTTATGGAGTTTTATTCGTTTGTTAGTTTTAATTATACAAATATCAGCGCTTTACTTTTCCTTTAGGTGCGATAAAAGGGCGCGGGTATTGACTATCTTAGCTTGGCTACCAATCATTATCGTCATGTTATGGAGCAATTTCCATGATGGGTTAACTTCTTTGAACGAAAGTGGTATAAGCTATGATAATGATGCTCAAAGATCTGGAGGGATTATAGGTAAACTTATTCTGGCTGGATTATCCCTTTGGTTGACATCTATTATATTATTTTCAAAAAAATTAAAGCGTTATTTTCTATTTGAGAAAAGTGAATGATTTTTTTGACTACAAAAATGGATGGCTCAATAACCATCCATTTTTATTGCATAAAGATATCTTGGTATAAATAATTATTAACTAAAGTATAAATACATAATTATTAGAAATAATATCTGTATACTACTCCACTTCTTGTCGTGACAAGATATTAGGTAAATTTATTTCTATCCAATCCGCAAGAAGCGTGAGTTTCTCACTTATTTGCTCACCAAGATCTGTCAAAGAGTACTCTACATGGGGTGGAACAACAGGATATGACATTCGGTTAATAAAACCATCTTGCTCCAATACTTGTAACGATTGAGACAGCATTTTCTCACTTACTCCGCCAATTTTACGTCGTAAATCACTAAAACGATGTGTTCCATCTCGTAGGGCTATTAAAATGAGTATGCCCCAACGACTTGTAACATGTTTGAGGATCTCTCTGGATGGGCACTGTTTAGAAAATAAATTTCCTTCACGTAATTGCTGCGAGAGTGTGGATATTGTCATTTTATACTTACCTTTTTGTATGTACTTACTTTTAGTAAGTTTAGGTGCTATGTTATCAAAACACAAGTGATACATTAAGGAGTTATCTTATGATTGCAATTACTGGTGCAACAGGCCTATTAGGTCAACATGTGATTGAAAACCTTCTTCAAACCGTTCCTGCTAATCAAATAGTGGCATTTGCTCGTGATGTAAAAAAAGGATCGTCTTTAAGTCAGAAAGGCGTTTTAGTACGTCAAGCGGATTACAATGATAAAGCTTCATTAATAACAGCTTTACAGGGCGTCGATAAATTACTTTTAATTTCCTCAAGTGAAGTTGGCAAACGTACCATTCAACATCGTAATGTCATTGAGGCAGCAAAATCAGCAGATGTACAATTTATTGCTTACACTAGCATATTACATGCTGATCGCTCTCCATTAAGCTTGCATGTGGAACATGTAGAAACAGAAAAAATGCTAGCTGATTCTGGGATATCTTACACTTTATTACGAAATGGCTGGTATACAGAAAATTATCTGGCAAGTGTCCCTGCAGCAATTGAGCATGGCGTTTTTCTGGGGGCGGCTGGTGATGGCAAAATAGCTTCAGCCACTCGGGCCGATTATGCATTGGCTGCTGCTCGGGTAATTAGTGAAGAAGGACATATAGGTAAAGTGTATGAGCTTGCTGGTGATGAAGCTTGGACATTAGAGCAATTGGCTAAGGAATTGACTAAACAAAGCGGGAAGCAAGTGATATATAACAATTTAAGTCAGGCCGATTTTGTCGCTGCGTTAAAAACGGCAGGCTTACCCGATAAATTATCAAATATGCTGGCTGATTCTGATATCGGCGCATCCAAAGGTGGATTATTTGATGATAGTCATACCCTAAGTAAATTAATTGGCCGACGTACAACAACACTTGCGGAGAGTATCAAAGCAATATTGTAAATCGATAGCTAATATCTATTCTATTTTCAGTTTAATTTTTGGGCACCCTAAGAGTTGAAATTTTGGGTTTCACATGCAGGGTGCCTTTCATAAGCATTATTATTTATGATAGGTGAGCATCAATTAATAAAAGATTAATTTTAGTCGTAAAATAGTAGGATAGACTGCTACACTAGGTAACAAAAATGAATATAACTAAATGATATTGAAAAATATTTATTCAGCTCAATAGGACTTTATATGAAGCTAGTTTCAGCGATATTATTAACTTTATTTTTTGTTTCAGGATGTTCGACATCACAGTCTGATATTGATAAATATGAGCAATCGAGTAAAGATGCGATGAAGCCAGATCCATATTCTGACAGCGTAATCAATACGATTAGACAGCACCAGAAGATCACCGTATGTAATAGTAAAATTGGTGGGTGCTATTGATTTAATACGGTACAGCGTTAAGGTTAAACAATATACTTTAGGATATTCTGTGCAATTAAAGACACAGATGCGTTACCATCAATAATAATGTCAGCACTCAGTTTTTCTCTTTCTGTCATTGCCGTATATGAGGGGCGTGAGTAGATTAAGTACTCTTCTAAATAATGAATAATATCATTTCCACTTTTCTCTTTATAATCACGCAATATTCTTCTTGCTAATGCGATATCTAGTGGTGTATCAATAAAAAAGGCATAGTCGATCATCTGTTGTAGCGCTGGGTGAGATCTGGCAAAAGGATAATCCAAAATGATATGAGTATATTGAGACTCTTCTATTGTCTGATTAACTTGTTCAACAAATGGCTTTATATCCCATTCGCTATAATTACCACCTTGTTCTATCCACTCATCGATATCTTCAGGTGCTGTAGGGCAGTCGAAATCATCAAAATGAAGGCATTTGCTTGATGGAAGCTTTTCTCTTATATAATGAGATAGTGCTGTTTTGCCGCCACCTGCAATTGAGGTGATAGAGATAATTATAGGTGATTTTATAGAACTCATTGTTAGCTCATAATCAAAATAAAATTGCATAGGGTATTATATAGACTAATTTATATTAAGTATAATTTATTTATAGTATTCTGAATAAGTTCAGTTTTTAGAAAAACTTAATTAATTATAGTAAGAGGTAGGAATTAATAAACTATACTATATATTAATATAACTCAATAAGTAACATCGATTTTTTGATTATAAAATAAGCGGTATTATTTGTAAAAATAGTTATAATAACCAGAGTGATCACTTATTTTCACTAAGAGCATGAACGTTTACGCGTTAACATTATCCAAGGCAAACGTTTAGTTTTTATTTTTGAGTGAAACATACATCTTTCGACTTTTTTATTTAATTTTCTTTCTATTTCTGTGGGTTGGTTAATAACATCGTTTTTGGTACTGCCCTGTGTTTTTAATAGAAAAATAACAATAAAAAACAAACAGATAAAGAATAATAATATATATCGCACTTGACTTCTCCGGTTTATAAAAAGCATGGATTGTTGATAATTTTATATACAAAATTATCAACATGTATAGTAATAAATAAGAATAATTATATTTTTATAAATAATCTTAAAGTTATCTTAATAACTTTTTTTGTACCACAGTATAATATTAACAACGGTGTTATTTTAAGTGTCGATTAAGCATACCTTCGAAAAAGGAATTCCATCGATATTCTATAGTGTTGATTGGTCTAGTATAATTTGTTTTTGGCGGGGATTTTACTAATATGAGGGCTTAATATGCTTTTGATTTTTTTGTTTGCGAGTTTTTTAATATCTAATCAAGCAAAAAGAATAATTATTCTTGAATAAAGTTAAATAATATGTATAAGGCATTATTTTTCTTTTATTGGTATAATAAATTCTGCAGATAAAGCCTGTTTTGCTTTGATGATATTTTTCTCATCTGAAAGATTAATGATTTTTTTATCCAATAAATTATAATTAGGTAATAAACTTTGTGGCGTCATATTGAGAATAAATGCAATAGAAAACAAAAGTTCTACCGTGATTTTTATGTTACCATTTTCTATTCGAGAATAATGTTGCTGGCTTATCCCTAATCGATTTCCCATTTCTATGCCTGTTAGTCTTAACTCTTTTCTTCTTTGTTTTATTTTGTGTGCAATAGTGGAGTTTATCATGGTCATCTATTTTTTATAAGGTTATAAAGCATTATTTAAAAACAATTAACTTTTAGTTAACTGCTATTAAATGTTATATCTGTATTAATTTAGTACTGCTATTAATTCTACAGTCAGAAATACAATAACTATCACTTTTAGATCGATAGCGGTAAAATTTAACATAAATGCAAATTTTTAGTATTTATAACCAAAATTATCTATTATTCTTATATATTAATATCAATATAAAGTAATTATCAAAATGTTTTTATCGATCGATTTGTAATATAATGATAGTTTCTACCTATCAAATGAATGGTTACGATCGTCAATATCAATCATTTGATTGTTATTATCATAGCAACAATAAAGAAGAGAATATCTAAAATTATTATAATTATTTATTATTTTTTTGAATGATAAATAAATTTAGGTGTATGATTTTAGTAAGATAATATGGAGCTAAAAATAAGCTGTTTTTTAGTTTTTTTAAGATAAAACATAGTATGTCATCAATATGAATTTTTCTTACTGAAAAATAATAAATTAATACTAATTTAGTAAGAAACGGAAGTAAGCCATATAAATAAATTATTTCTATGGTCGTTGATATTACTAACAAAGCACCAATAAATATATTTATTGGTGCTTTATACAAAGTTATTTCTACTTAACCGTCCAAGCTTCTGAGAAGTCGTGCTCTGAAAATAATTCAGCTAAGCCACTAATCTGTTTTAAACGTAGTACTTCATCTTGTGACATACCTAATTCATCACCAATCTTTTGGTCATTCCAACCTAATCTTGATAAATCTCTAACTATATCCGACATTGCTGCCACTTGATGTTGCCCTCTAGCCCGATTATGGCGAATAGTCGCTGCCATTTGGTCAGCCATAGTATGACTTTCAACATCAAGTATAGTAATAGGTAAATAGCCGTTAATTCGCTTGTTTAAGCTATTTTTTTTACTCAATAAATAACGATGGTAACCATCAACGACTTGCCATTGTGATGGTTTATTTTTGGATTGTTGAATAGGTAAGACAACAACAGGCTGAGTATAACCGTCTTTTACCAGAGACGTTTCTAGTAATCTCTTTTCTGTCGGAGACATGACATTGGGATTATAGTCATTAGCGATAACTTGTTGTTGCTTTATCCAAAGAACACAGTCAGTAGGTTCATTTTTAAATGGGCTTATTTGATGAAGCGATATTTTTATTTTATTGAGAGCTTCAATTTTTTGTTCATCATTTAGTTTTGCTAGGTACTCTTTTAAAACAGAAATTATAGTTTCAATGGTCATATTCACACCTTGCTAAATAAGTTGCCAGTCTTTTCGTTTTCCTTGTATCCGTTTGAAATATCGATCATAACAGTGTGATTTAGTAGGACTAAATGCTAATGTTCTACACCAAAAATCGTTACGCAAGATGGTCTTACAAATTCGTCGCCAAGAAGGTATTTGTTTAGTGCTAGTATCACCTTCTTGTGCATCAGGTATGCCATTTGGGTAATCTCGTTCGGCATACCAGCGAAGATAGACCGCTATTTTATTACGATAATGTTCTGCTGTTTTCTCTGGTAAACTGGCTAATAAAAAGTGAGCATAAGATTTCCACGTATGATGGGAAGGTTTGCTAATTTGATGCCGCCCATAGAAACCTGATTTATTACGAGGATTCGTATATAACATTCCGGCATCAGCTCCACTCACTCGTTCACAAGCAAGACTCCATGTTTCAGGCTCTAGCACATGATATAACCATAGTCCCTTGCGTTGCTCTGGCCCAAAAGGTTCACAAATACGCATTTGACTTAAACTAACGCCCGCTTGGTGCATCAGATCATAAATAGGGTTATAGGGTAAATTGAAACGCGCTATATAAGTCCAGATATCTTTAACATGCCAATCATAAATAGGGTAGGCCATATAATAAAAGCCTTCTGCTGATGCCGTTGTCCAAGGAATATCATCGGCATAACGTAACTTTCGATTATTACTAATGGCAATAAATCGGTTTAAAGATTCATCCGCTCTTATGCCTAGCAGGATAATCGAACTGCGATGATTACCTGTGATCCACTGGTTAAATGCAGGGGTAAAATCTTCAAAAAGCATATTTGGGTGATAAAAAGGGAAAAAGTGAGGGTCAGTTATCGCATCTTCTGGCGGTTGTCTTACCCATTTTTTACCAGGCTCCCATGCTGTCCATGTAGGTTCATATTGAGAAATGCCACTTTCAGTGGTGATAGGGAGTGCTATCCAGTAAAACTGTTCAATACAATCTTGGTAGATAGATTTCATTTTTATAATATGTTCTATAGTCGCAGAATATTGAACTTCCCAATCAAGAAACATCACATTAAATTTTCTATGTTGTTTTCGCGCTTGTGCGGCAACAAGATGAAAAAGCGCAGTAGAATCTTTCCCTCCCGAAAAGGAGAGAGTGATTTGTTCAAAAGTATCAAATATCCACTGGACTCTCTCTTGAGCAGCTTCTAATACATTTTTCCCCAGCGCAATTTTACGTTTCAAAGACATAACTATCACCAAAATAGATTAGCTAATGTTAGTATTATCACTTAATCATATTTAGATGATAAAGGTAAGTATTAATTGTTAGTAATTATTAATTTTATTTTAATACAGTAGAGTAACTACTCTATTTAATTGTTTTTATTAAACTAACTGATTATGGAAAGATATTACTATATTATTTCAATATGGCGTTATGCTGTATAGATCTGTGATTATGCATTTTTGGTGGTTTTTTATACTAAATATCAATTGGTTATGCAGTAAAATGTATAAAATAATCCAGCGCAAGGGCGATTTAATATCTTTTATTTACTAAAAATAAAACAGATGAATAAGTTTGCTTATCATTAAGCTGAGAAAGAAGATTTCTTAACCGGTCAATCGGCGCTTTTAATGTCAATAACACCTTACTTAACCGTTAGAGTTTGATTTGTTTTTTATTTAATTTCAATATGTTATGTCGTCTTGTTTAGATGATTACCTGTTTAACTATTCGTTATTTCCAGTTATTCGTGGTTTGTATAAATCATAGAATAATCATTTTACGACTAGGATTTTGTATGGCACTAGACACTCACAATGGAGTTAAAGTATATACCCCCACAGCATTAAAACTTTATGACTGGTGGGTATTAAATATTTCTAACCGTTATGCATGGCGTTGTGATACAGATAAATATTTGCTACCTCATTTTAAAAATAATCTTGGTGAGAACCATATGGATATTGGTGTAGGAACAGGATTTTACTTAAAAAGAGCTTTAGCTAATATAAATAAAATAGCATTAACAGATCTTAATATTAATAGCTTAGATTATGCTAAAAAAAATATTGTTGATGATAAATTAACTTATTGCTTACAGCATGATATCTATCATAAATTTCCTAATGAATTCAATTCATCGTTTGACTCTATTTCTTTATTTTATCTATTACACTGCTTACCTGGCACAATGGAAGGTAAAAAGAAAGTGATAGAAAATATAAGTAAAATATTAACGGAAAAGGGTGTTTTATATGGTGCTACTATCTTGGGGGCTGATGTTGAACACAATTTTTTTGGTAATAAATTGATGTCTGTTTATAACAAAAAAGGTATTTTTAGTAACTATTCTGACTCGGCAGATGCTTTAGAAAAAGTATTATCTTGTTTTTTTTACGATGTATCTATTCATATTCAAGGAGTTGTCGCGTTATTTACCGCGAGAAATAAAAAATTATAAAAAAAGTAGTATAGTTTGAATAAATTGAAAATGTATCAAGAAGGCGTTACACAGTTGGAGATAAAGTTAGCCTCAGAGAATTAATTTATTTGATAGAATGACAACTGTTTGATAAATAACAGTATTGCTTCTAGTGTGTATCGCTTAAAGTAACCGAAAAAAGCTTAGTTATAAAATATAACTAAGCAAAACGGGGATAATCAAATCAAAGTGTGTGTCCATTTAAGATGATCAAAAATGGATAAGCGTTAAATTATCTAACCATTGAGAATTAATCAACTAAAATTTACCAATTAATTGTAAATTAGATATTAATACTTAGTTATTTTTACTTATTTGGAGCGCTAAAAATATGTACAATACTAAAAATATTTATAAATAATTTATGTATTGATAATAAAAATAAGTAGCAATAATAATAACAATATAGTCGGGTTTTCTCTACATTTAGCATTGTTAAATAACAAATGTATAATAAATTATTTAACAGGCTGATGCCTTAATGTTAGAGATCATGCGTTTAGTGACCAAGTTATACATCATTTTATGAGATGACCGGACAATGAATAGAAAAGAGCTTATCGAGTATATACAGAAAACATATGCCGTAATCCCCGAATATTTATGGAGTAAGTACCCTAATTATGCGGTTTTCAGACATCATAATCATTCTAAATGGTTCGCCGTCATCATGGATGTCGCTGAAAACAAGCTATTTGATACGGGTAAAAATAATAAAGTCGATGTGATTAACTTAAAAGTACCGGTGCCTTTAGTGGGTGCTTTACGCTTAAAAAAAGCAGTTTATCCCGCTTATCATATGAACAAAGAGCATTGGATTTCTATTCGCTTAGACACAGATTTTGATGATGCTGAGTTAAAATCATTAATTTCTGAAAGTTACGAACTGACGCAGTGAAAGGCTTAATACTAATAATCAATAACAAGGTGAATATAATAAAAACTTATAGTTATAAATAGAATATGTTTAGAAAAAGCATCTATTTTTGATGATAATATGACTTGGAAAAAGCAAAAGTGCACCCATGTTAAAAATAACTTTATAACAGTTTTGAATCTGTGTTTCCTTAAAGTCATTGATAGCGTCAGGTGGAGTAAAGATGAACAAAGTGGTTTATAAAGTGAGTGGACTATGGAACGAAACGTCCTTTGTAAATCTATTTATTGCAACGAATGAAAAAGAAGTATTATCTGCAATTATACTATGGGCTCAGTTTAGTGGTGCAAAAGTGGATGATTTATCTATTGAGTATTATAGTTCCGTGCATTAACACAGTATTAACTTATTGATTAATAACTTAATTATTACTAAATATCAATCAATTTAATCAGATAGCTAATATTTGCTGTAAGTATATTAGCTATTTGCTATTCATATCTATCAATATTGTGATATCAGTGGTTAACGGCTATCCTTTCTTTTAATAATATTTTACAAACTAATTAAATGATAAACATAGTAAAAGTAGCATTATGTTACTAAGATAAATTATGAGCATAGATTTATTAATCTGATTAGTCAGGTTAGGTGATTGTTTCATATGAGGTCATAGCCATGCCCAAAACTCTTATGAGTCTTAAACAAAATGATTTTACGCATAAAAAAATTATCGTAGGTATTAGTTCATGCTTATTAGGGGATAAAGTGAGGTTTGATGGTGGGCATAAATGTTGTCATCTTGCTGCTGATGAATTATCTGAGTTCTTTGAATATCAATCTACTTGCCCAGAAATGGCTATTGGTTTACCGACACCCAGACCAGCATTACGATTAGTTCAGTCTAAGACTGGTGAAGTTAGGTTAAAATTTAGTAATGGAAGTGAAGGTGACTTAACCCAATTGATGAATGATTACTCTATAGAATATTTGAGGAGATTTAATCAATTTAGCGGTTATATCGTGTGTGCGAAATCACCCAGTTGTGGATTAGAACGTGTCCGGGTTTATGATCCAATAGGCAACGGCAATAAAAAATCGGGTACAGGCATTTTTACTGAAAATCTGAAAAGAATAATGCCGTGGTTACCTATAGAAGAAGATGGGCGGTTAAACGATCCCTATATTAGAGAAAATTTTATTACACGGGTGTTTGCGCTTAATGAGCTAAATCAATTGAAAATAAATAACTTTACTCGCCAGGCATTAATTGATTTTCATACAAGATACAAACTATTGTTATTAGCTCATTCACAACCGCTTTATCGGCAACTAGGGCGCTTTGTTGCTAACAATAAAGATTGGGATTCATTAGAGACTTTCTTTGTTGAATACCGTAATCGATTTATGGCTCTATTACAACATCAAGCCACACGTCGTAATCACACTAATGTTCTTATGCATGTGCAAGGATATTTTAAGCAAGATTTAACTTCTAAGCAGCGACAAGCATTAAGCCAATTGATCTTAGAGTATCGTCAAGGAATACAACCTTTATTGGCACCATTAACATTAATTAATCATTACTTATCAGAATACCCAGATAATTATCTGAGTAAACAAAAATACTTTTATCCTTATCCTCAATCTTTAAGATTACGTTATGGTTTGTAATATATTAATTCCACTACTGTATCTATTTTTATAGAAAGAAAATAACTATTTTTAATAAGTGAATTTTATATTTAAAGCAAGGGGAATAGGACTGCTTTTTGTATTTAATGCTTTGTTAATGTAAGTTAAATTATAATGTTTTGTAAAAGGATGTAAGTCAGACCGTTCTGTTTATATTTTATGTCAGTATTCTTTTTTTTATAAAAAGAGGCTGATATGTCTACAATGAAAACTGAAGTCGTTGTTATTCGTTTAACCAAACAAGAGCGAGCTGCATTAGATTCAATAAAAACGATGCCATTACTTGCAGATTGGCTAAAGGAGCTAGCCCTTTCCAAGTGGAAGGAGCAGGCATTACAATTAGAACAATCTAAAAATGGGCATAGTAATTAATGAAGTACGAGGGTAACAATCAACAATCTTAACTAAAATCCTCGATAAAAAATTATTGAATAGATTGTTAGCGATTCTATTTCAATCAGTTAAGTTATTAGTGTTATCAACTTACTGATTGCAAAAAGAAAAGCCCAATGTGGCGGCATTGGGCTTAGTGTCTCAAATAGATGGGTATATAAAAACTATTAGAGAACTCTTTTACTTTAATTCAAATTTATTTATAGAATTAACAATAAGTGCTTTTTGATAGAAGAATAGTGATGTTCGTATAAAATATGAGCATTTTTATCTTATCCTGTTTTATAGTCTTAAGTTAGACCAATTTCATGCAATAGTGTGTCGATATCCTACTTTGTTGTAGTTTTATGTTAATTTTTACTTGATATCGCTCTTGTTTTTCACATAAAGAGTATGACAGTGACAGCAATTTAAGGGAGACTTAAAAGTAGTATGACACTCATCACTCATTGATAATGGAAGGTAGGTAATATGTTTCCAGAATATCGTGATTTAATTGCTAAGCTTCGTCAAACTGATCCCCATTTCCGAGCCCTGTTTGAACAACATAATGAACTTGACCATAAAATTGTACGCTTAGAACACCGAGATAGGCGAGGATATGGAGAAGAAGTTGTTGAATTAAAAAAACAAAAATTACGTCTAAAAGAAGAAATACATCAGATCTTAAAAAATCCCCCAGAAGATGAGTAGCACAAATAAGTACTGTATGTAATTAATAAAATTAAATAGAAATAATAAAAGAAGGCCATATAGCTAATGGCCTTCTTTTATTATGGTTTAAAGGTAATATTTCTCATGATATTTATATCTTTTGATTTTTTGTGAATAAGAACTAAAAATTTTAATACTGTTTATATGTTTTTATTTTATACTGCATAAAAATATTTAATTTAGTTAAGTTGTATAGTTAAATTTTATTTAGGTTTTTATAAAGAGATGTTTTTTTATAAATATACCAGTTTTAGTTGTTAATTATTATTTTTTTATCTGATATTCATACAGAAATATAATGGCAATTAAGATTATCCTTATCCTAATTTTAATTTTCTTTGCGATAATGAAAATTCAAGACGCAGGTATCATTTTTTTTATTAATTACAAAATATAGGATATTTATGAAAAATATTATTTTAGCACTAGGTTTATTATCATTATCTTCTGTTGCTGTTTCGGCTGAATTAACAAAATCTTGCGAAGATTATTTTAAAGAAACTGATGCCTATGTCGCATTAATGGAACAAAATGATGCAACTAAAGCACAAGCAGAAACAATGAAAGCGCAATATGCTCAATCAAAAGAACAATTTGCTGCATTACCTAAAGATGTTCAAGAAAGCACCTGTAAACAAGCTTTAGATTCTTTAGAGCAAATGAAAAAAATGTCTGCTGGTCAATAAAAAATAGATTTAATTAAAGTCTTATGTTTAGAAAATAATAAGGCTTTATTTTTATTTCAAATTTAAAATTTTCCAATGTAACAATGACCATATAATAACCAGTGTTATTATATGGTCATCTTAATATTATTTTAATATAAACTATTTCTTTCTTGTTTTTTTGTGGAAATATTTCTTTTTTACTTAATATTACAATCTCTAATCAAGATAATTATCCCGCCATAACCCATCTATTAGCATTATTATTTTATATATTCTTGTTACTTGAATAAAGAATGCTTTTTATATGAAATAATTGTAATTCATTTTGTCGTCTATAAATTTTATGGAATAATTATTTACATCTATTTATTGCTCCTGTTTAAGATATGAATTGGTCTTTTATTCTAATTTTAGCTCTATTTGTAGTTGTTGGTTGTGTTGATAAAGAGAGGAATACATCTGGCTCTATAGAAAAGGTGGCAACAGAGATAGCGACTCCTACTGTTCAATATCACCACGATGAAAGTCGTTATCCCACATTTATGTTATCAAAACAATCTCGTTTTGAAATGCAAGCCAAGGAGGAAAAACAGAAATTCAATCAATTATTTAAATTTGGATTTGAAGAGCCAACCACATCTACTAATAGCGAATATTCCTATAAAAAGGAACAACGTATAAGAAAGAATGATCAGTCAATGATTATTCTGCCAGAAGCGATACCTGTATGGAATAAAGATAAACAAGAAGTTGAAGTTAAGTGGAGCTACAGACCAAAATATGTTTTTGATGCATATTAAATTTAACCTTTATGTTTTAGGAAGACTATGCGCCCAATTTTTTTGTTAATACCATTTATGTTTTTAATTGGCTGTACCGAGCAAATGAGTGTCGGAATTGGCACTTCTAGAACGCATAATATAGGATATCCGGTTTGTTCAACATTAGTTTGTGGAAAGAATACGCGAACAGTTGAAGAACAAAAGGCAATTAATGAAGCGGTGCATGAACAGCAAAGAGCTATTATGCGAGGAGAAAAACCAGATTTAAAAATTATTGCCTCATATTAAATAATACCATCAAGGAGAGTCTATTTTTTGTCCTTGATGGTATAGTCAATATAAGCGCTAAGCTAAGATAGCGATGTTATGTTGTTTATAATAAATTTTACTCTTTGGTTAACATCGGCTTTGGGTAATTCAATTAAGGTATAATTATACTGTCTATATATCGCCAGCATCGCTTGATAAGTTGCTACGGCTTCATCAAATGTCTGTTGGCGCTCTTTATCTTGTAAGTAAATTTCTTTCCATGGTGGAGCAATAAACACGGTTGTAGAATATCTATATAGCCTTATTGCGTTTTCAAGATGTTGGGGAATAGGACGCTCACAAAAGTGTAAATAACCTGCTATATCCGGTATGCCTCGGTCATAAAAATAAGGTTTGCTGTTATCATCTATATTGGATGCATCATGCCATGATCGTAGCTCCCAGCTTAACATTAACTCAGCAAAAGCGAGCGGATCAATCCAAGGAAGGGCTGAACCACCAATATGACTTTGATCTTGAATAATGGCTCTACCTGCTTCTATTGAGCAAGAGTAGCCATTTCTTCTTAACTTATTGATAATAGTGCTTTTACCAGAGCCGGGACCTCCGGTTAAAATAATACGGCAAGGTTTTTGGGACATAGTAATTCCTTAAATAATATATTTTGACTTTAAATGATTGAGGGCTGAATGCAGAAATTTTTAGAGGGAGAAAGGCGAAAAATAAGCAGTGCTAGCAAAGAAAGAGAACAAGTAAAGGAGGACAAGATATTACAATTATAATCGAAAAGAGAAAATATCAAAATAAAGCCGCATCAAAGATCAATCAATATCTATCGACCTCTTTTATAACTTATCAGGTTACTTTGTATTGCTATTTTAATAACTGATACGCATTTATGCAGATTTAAGCACATAAATCCAAATAGAAGCACTATCTGGTCATTGCAAGCTAAATAGATTACTTTTATTATATAATATATATGTTTTATTATAATTCGTATATAAGGGTTAAGTGTGGGTATTGTAAAAATTTCTGATGAGCTACATGAGTATCTTCGTAAAGCAAGTAATGTGATGTCTCGATCAGTTAATGCACAAGCAGAGTTTTGGATAAAAATTGGTATTCAAGCAGAATTAAATCCAGAAAAAACGTTTCCAATGATTATTAATGAAATGTTAGAAAAAGAAGCAATAAAACAAGAGCATAAGTAAATATAAAGGAGATTAATATGGATAAAATTACGATTAAAACCCCTGAGGAAATTGAATTAATGCGTGAATCAGGTCGTTTATTAGCCCAAGTTTTTACAATGCTTGATGATTTTATTGTGCCAGGTGTTTCCACATTAGAAATTAACGGTAAAGTAGACGATTTTATTACTCATGATCTGCAATCGAGACCTGCAAGCAAAGGACAATATGGTTATGAGTATGTACTTAATACTTCAATTAATGAGGTAGTATGCCATGGTGTTCCTAAAGCAGATGAGCTATTAAAAAGTAAAGATATTATTAATGTCGATATTACACTAGAAAAAAATGGTTTTATTGCTGATTCTAGCAAGATGTATGTCATGCCAGATGCCTCACCTATAGCAAGAAGATTAGTCAAAACAACTTACCAAGCGATGTGGGAAGGTATCAAAGAAGTTAAACCAGGTGCAACACTCGGTGATATCGGTCATGCAATCCAAAGCTTTGCACAAAGTCATGGGTATAGTGTTGTAAGAGAGTATTGTGGACACGGGATTGGTCGAGAAATGCACGAAGCCCCTCAAGTATTACATTATGGTATTCGAGGACAAGGTGTTGTACTAAAAGAAGGGATGACCTTTACCATTGAACCGATGATTAACCAAGGTGGACACAAAATAAAAACCAAAAAAGATGGTTGGACTGTAGTCACCCGTGATAAAAAATTATCGGCACAATCAGAACATACTATTTTAGTTACTGCTGATGGGTATGAAGTACTCACTTTGCGTCCAGAAGAAACACTTCCATAATAAATTAATTTATATCTATCTAATTTTTGATGCAAAAATTATGATATAAATTTATATTATTTTAATAGCTAGAAATATTATTTTTAGCTATTTTTCTATTTATATATTGATATTTAATTTTATTATTTCTATTGTATTTTTTAGATAAATAACTATATTTATATACTACAAGGACTGTATAAAAAAACAATGTGATCATATAGTGTATTTTAGAAAGATAAACAGGATGTTTATATGCAAAAAATATCAAAACTGATGGAAGCCTGGGGCTCATGGGTTGTAAATAATAATTTATATATCAATACATTAACAATAAATAAACGTGAAAATGTGCCAATACGTGTTAAATTAAGAAAAGCCTGTACTGATCGCCAAGGCATCATAGTCTCGGTATGTATGAGTAAACTACTAAAAAATCATAAAAAAGATTATGAATTACTAGTCGATTACTATGTATTTGGACAAACATTTATTCAATTAGCACAAGCGCATCGATGCTCTGATACTTATATCGGAAAAAAACTCAAAAAAGCAGAAGGCATTGTGGAAGGGATGTTAATTATGGCCGAATTAATATTTATTATTGAGAAAAATGAAAATAGTACTTTACGATCGTAATTTAAGGCTTATTCTAAACAAACTGATAGCAAATAAAGAATTGCAATAATATTGTTTATTGCAATTTATCTAATGAGTTCAACATTTGCTAATAGGATGTTAGCAATTTAATTAAGTGTTTTTAACCCCAAGGAGTGGATGTATGTCAACGAAATATCCTATCGTTTTAGTTCATGGTTTAGCTGGTTTTAATGAAATTGTTGGTTTTCCCTACTTTTATGGTATTGCAGATGCCTTAAGGCAAGATGGGCATCAAGTTTTTACCGCTTCTCTTTCTGCCTTTAATTCAAATGAAGTGCGTGGCAAGCAGTTGTGGCAATTTGTCCAGACTCTCTTACAAGAGACACAAGCGAAAAAAGTGAATTTTATAGGTCATAGCCAAGGGCCATTAGCTTGTCGTTACGTTGCGGCTAATTATCCTGATAGTGTTGCTTCGGTAACTTCAATTAATGGTGTAAATCATGGTTCAGAAATAGCCGACTTATATCGACGCATTATGCGTAAAGACAGTATCCCAGAATATATTGTCGAAAAAGTATTAAATGCATTTGGTACTATTATCTCAACATTTTCTGGTCATAGAGGCGATCCTCAAGATGCTATTGCCGCATTAGAGTCTTTAACAACAGAGCAAGTCACAGAATTTAATAACAAATACCCACAGGCATTACCTAAAATCCCTGGTGGTGAAGGTGATGAAATCGTCAATGGGGTTCATTACTACTGTTTTGGTAGCTATATTCAGGGATTAATTGCTGGGGAAAAGGGGAATCTACTGGATCCTACTCATGCGGCAATGCGTGTGTTAAATACATTCTTTACTGAAAAACAAAATGACGGCTTAGTTGGTCGCTCGAGTATGCGATTAGGCAAATTGATAAAAGATGATTATGCGCAAGATCATATTGATATGGTTAACCAAGTTGCAGGGTTAGTGGGTTATAATGAAGATATCGTTGCTATTTATACTCAGCACGCTAAATACTTAGCGAGTAAGCAACTTTAATCATGATAAGTAGTCATACTTTGTATACTATTTTGTATACTCTATAGTTATATGATAGATAGTTATATGATAGCAAGGTGGCGTAAATTATTATGGCCACCTTTTTTATTAGATGAAAATATCGAACTAGCGCTGTTTATGCACAGATATAGCAATGTGGTAACCCAATAGGTAAAGCGCTTGCTCTAGGCTATCGATTTTTGAAGTTTGATTGATATCGAGTAAACGCTCAATTTGGGCGCTATTTAGATTCATTTTTCTTGCCAGATCTGCCTTTTTAGTTTTTGTTGTTAACATGGCATTATGTAATGCGATTTTTAAGCAACTAATAGGGGGAAGATAAACAATAAAATCCCCTGATTGAGGCTCAGAAGGCATAGGGATCGGCATTTTACTCGAAATAAACTCTTCAAGTCCTACATGTAAAATATCCGAGGCTTCTAGTTCAATATCATCTTCTGTATATGCCACTGCATGTATATTGTCAAAATCACGATAAGTAATCTCGTAAGTTTCACTTTCTTCGTCAAAATGGGATGTTGCTGGATAATTGAACATAAATTGCCTAATTAATTTTAAAATTTATGCTCATGATTAAAGCATATTTAGCAGTTTTTATCCAAAGCACCGTAAAATCCCGTTCTTCAGGTCGGGGATATAAGGCGCGGTTTTTTAACTAACTAGGTGTTTCCTGTTGCTCAATGTACTGGCGGATAATGGATATTGGTGCGCCACCACAACTCCCCGCGAAATAACTCGGCGACCAAAGAACCCCCTTGTAGTAATAATGTTGGGCAATATCAGGACGATCACGTCGAAGTAATCGACTCGATACCCCTTTAAGGCTGTTAACCAGATTAGATATCGCCAGTTTTGGCGGGTAATTAATCAGTAAATGAACGTGATCCCGTTCCCCATCCATTTCAACCAGTTCAACATCAAAATCAGCACAAACACTGGCAAAGTAGCCTCGCAATTTTTCAATTGCATCCTGATCAAATATTTTTCGCCGATATTTTGTGACAAAGACCAAATGGACGTGCATCAGGAATACACAATGTCTGCCACGGCGAATA
>NZ_CAWQGX010000026.1:0-128405 GCF_963894685.1 Proteus sp. G3927
CCATTTGGTCTTTGTCACAAAATACCGGCGAAAAATATTTGATCAGGATGCCATTGAAAAATTGCGAGGCTACTTTGCCAGTGTTTGTGCTGATTTTGATGTTGAACTGGTTGAAATGGATGGAGAACGGGATCACGTTCATTTACTGATTAATTACCCGCCAAAACTGGCGATATCTAATCTGGTTAACAGCCTTAAAGGGGTATCGAGTCGATTACTTCGACGTGATCGTCCTGATATTGCCCAACGTGATTACTACAAGGGGGTTCTTTGGTCGCCAAGTTATTTCGCGGGGAGTTGTGGTGGCGCAGCAATATCCATTATCCGCCAGTACATTGAGCAACAGGAAACACCTAGTTAGTTAAAAAACCGCGCCTTATATCCCCGACCTGAAGGACGGAGTTTTACGGTGCTTTGGATAAACAAAAAATGGCCTCACTAATGAGGCCATTTTTAAATAATCAACATACTAAATACAATGTTATTTCTCTGGCATTTGAGGCATAGGTCGACGGAATCGACGAGTGATCCACACCATATAAAGTATACCAATTGCCCCCCAAATCAGTCCTAATTCCATAGAGCCTGGTTCAAGGTTTACCCACAGTACCCCCATTGTCGCGGCACCAATAATCGGTAATATAAGATAGTTAATATGATCCATTAACCCTTTATTACGACGCTCACGAATGTAGAACTGCGAAATAACAGATAAATTGACAAAGGTAAATGCCACTAACGCACCAAAGTTAATTAACGCTGTAGCAGTGACTAAATCAAAAAAGATCGCCCCTAGCGCTAAAAAGCCAACTAACAGTACGTTAAATGCCGGTGTACGCCATTTAGGATGAACATAACCAAACGCTTTCTCAGGGAATACACCATCACGTCCCATCACATACAGCAGACGCGCAACACCTGCGTGAGCCGCCATACCCGATGCTAATACCGTCACACAAGAAAACACTAAGATAATAGACTGGAACAAGGCCCCTGCTACATACAGCATAATCTCAGGTTGTGACTCTTCTGGATTTTTAAAACGTGAAATATCTGGGAAATATAATTGTAAAAAATAAGAAACAGCGATAAAAATTAAACCACCGATTAACGCAGTTAAGAAAATCGCTTTTGGTATCACATTACCGGCATTAGGTGTTTCTTCAGATAAGGTACTAATGCCATCAAACCCTAAGAACGAGAAGCACAAAATTGTCGCGCCGGTTATCATTGGGATTAATTCAGCATCCACTGACGCAAATGGGCGGAAAGTCCATAACTCCCCTGTACCTTCGCCGTTATATACGCCATGAATTAATAAACCAACAAATACCACCATTACAGCTACTTGAATAACAACAATAACGGTATTTAAGTTAGCCACAACGTTAATTCCGCGTAGATTAAAAAATGTCATTAACGCGACTAACGCAACAACAAAGATCCACGGATCAACGCCTGGGAATATGGCTTGTAAATAAATTTTAGCCAATAAGATATTTATCATTGGCATAAATAAGTAGTCTAATAATGAAGACCACCCAACCATAAAACCAACATGTGGGCTCATGGATTTTTGTGCATAAGTATAAGCAGAGCCTGCTGAAGGGAAACGCTTGACTAATTTCCCGTAGCTCACTGCGGTAAATAAAATAGCGGTTAACGCAATAGCATATGATGTTGCCACATGACCATTGGTTATGCCTGATACAATACCGAAAGTATCAAAAATCGTCATAGGTTGTAAAAATGCCAACCCCATCATGACGACTTGCATTAGCGTCAATGTTTTGCGTAATTGAACACGGTTATTAACACCAGTTTGATTGGTGCCGATAGAGGAGATGACATTATCTGACATGAGCGAACCCTCCCATAACTTCGAACTGAGTACTTGATAAACTCAACCGACAGTTACTGGGAAGACTTCGCATCTGTCTATAAACAGAATAGAAAGAAGTTTTTGAGGACAGGAGTGAGTTTAGGAGACGCCGTGCTCCGTAGTCATCATTACCGCAGGTGCCGTTAGGCCCGACTGCGAAAGAGAATAATTGTACCATATTAGCATTCCTCTATCACGACAACCCTTTCTCTAAGGGGCTGGCTGCTAATCAAATTATGTTATCTATTCAGACTAAAATAAGTCTGACCTCTTGGTGTAGTAATAAGTAAAAAGCAAAAAAAAACCGATGCAGTTAAAACGCATCAGTCATATTTTTAGTGGGCGCATTTTGCACGTCTCAGACTTAAATAGCAATAGATTTTCATCAAAAAACCACCTTTTTTTACGATCTTTTTAAATAGCAAACTAAGTTAGCCTTTACTGTCACATTTCATTGACAATATTTGCGTTTTTATCACAAAGCCTAACTTTGAGATATAGCCTATTGTCGTTTGGTATTAAACAACAAAAATCATTAATACATTAACAATCAAAAAGTTAATTAATTTTGCATGTTATATACAACAATACCAACCAAAATAAAGCATCAATGATACATAAACAAATCTAATGAAAATTAATTGCTTCTTTCACGCTATAAAGACTAAAAAAGATACAGACAACTGAAATACCATTATTTTTCAACAAGCCATATAGAGTAATCAAAAACGATTTTCAGTAATAAGAAAAAAAGATTAAGTATTCAGTAAAGATAGTCAGTGGTTAAAACAAATGAACCTTATTTTTAGGTGATTCATTAAACTAAATATAAATGCCTATTATGCATTTTGCCAGTATTGGCTTTAATTAAATAACAAAAAAAGCTCCACATAATGTGGAGCTAGATTGACACACACTGAGGGATAAAACTAGAAGTTGTAGTTTAATCCGATGTTATAACGACGGCCTTCTAAGGTTGAACCGTAATTATCTCTTTCGATGCGACGATCAAAAACATTATAGACGCCACCGATCAGATTTAGTTGCTTCGTTAGACTATAGCTAGTACCTACATCAACAAAGGCATATGAAGGAGTGCTCTTAGACATTGAAGTACGTGATAAATATTCTGATGTCTTACCACGGAAATTAATGCGTGCCCAAGTTTCCATTTCAGGGGTGGTTTCCCAATTTAAGGTCGCGTTTGCCATATGGCGCGGTTGCTTATTCAAAGGCTTACCTTTGAAATCGCCACTCTTTTGTTCCGTATCTGTGAACGTGTAGTTTGCTGCTAAATTCCATTCTGGGGAAATAATCCAGTTAGCAGTAACTTCAACACCACGCATATTGGCTTTATCAACGTTAGTTCTATCACTTACAAAATCATAAGGGTCGCCACTATTACCAACACCATCAGCTAATGTACAATCGCGCATACCCGGTGCTTTGTCTGAACGACTATCGCAACGACGAACTTCTGTTATTTTATCTTTAAAATCAGTATTATAAATCGTTAAACTTGCCGTTAAGTTATCACGATTATCCCAAATAATACCAATTTCCTCTGTCACCGATTTTTCTGGTTTTAAGTCAGGATTACCGTAAATAACTGCATCATAACGACCACCGCCAGTCCCTTGTCCCCAAGTAGCTGTCGCTTGACGTAAATCCGGTGAACGATATCCAGTAGATACCCCACCTTTTAATGTCCATTCATCAGCTAAATGCCAAACACCATAAACTCGCGGTGTCCAGTGAGTACCAAAGTTTTCATCTTTATCCATCCGTAAACCGGCGGTTAAAGCGAAGTCGTTTGTCAATGTCCACTCATCTTCAGCAAACAGCGCCCAACTATAGCGATCTAGCTTATTATTACCTTTAAGCTTATTGCCTTCATCTTTCAGCTCTTCATAGCGATATTGACCGCCGACACTTAACATATGATCACCAAACATAAAGACGGTTTGGTTACGAACAGTTGTATCATCATAATCCATTTTACGTGATGGATTGCGGCTTTCATCGCGCTGAACATAGGTATTCATAGTACCAAAATCATAAACACCATCATGGGTTAAGGCATAATGCGTTAACTCATAATCAGTAAAGCTACTTTGTGGTGCCTTTCCTTTAACAAGTTCAGCTGATTTTGAATAGCCAACACGTGAATCACGATGTTGATTATCTTTTTTAAATTCAAATTCAACGGTATTTTTCTCATCTGGTGTCCAGCTTAATGTACCGCCACCACTTGCCGTGATCTGACGGTTATAGCCATCAACACGTCTATCTTCACCACGGTGAGAATATTGCCCTTGCAGCTTTAGACCTAACACATTATCAATCAATGGACCTGCAGCATAGAAACTACCTTGTCCTGTATTTCCTTCATTTTTACGCTCAGTCAACGTTGTGTCACCACGTAAACTAAAGTTCCATTCTTTTTGCGCTTTACGCGTAATAATATTGATAACGCCTCCCATGGCATCAGAGCCATATAAAGAAGACATTGGGCCTCTTACTACCTCAATACGCTCAATCGCGGGTAAAGGAGGTAACCAGCCTTGTTCAATACCTGAGTTATCACTATTAGGACGCGTTTCACGAGATGCAACACGCTTACCATCGACTAAGATCATGGTATACTTAGGATCCATACCACGAATACTAATATCAGAGCTGCTACCGCCCCCCGTCACTAGCACCCCCGGAACATCTTTTAGCGCATCAGTTACATCACGATATGATTTTGTTTCTAATTGTTCACGAGTTACAACTGAAACAGAAGCTGGAGCATCTTCAACAGTCTGTTTAAATCCCGAAGCGGTTGTCACCAGTAACCTTTCAGGATCTTCTGCGGAAGCTGTCATCACAAAACTTGATGCAAGAGCAGCAACAACGCCAAGCGCAATTTTATTTTTCTTTAACACTACCATTCCCGATTCTCCAAGAATATATATTCTTTAAGTTTTATATAGATGGACAGATCGACAGTTGCTCAACAATGAAGGTAATTAATTTAATTACCCTTAGTTATTTTGATATTATTTTTATATCCCTATTGACTAAATTCCTATACTTCTGCTGTTATTGTTTTATGCTTCTATAAGATTTTTATCATTCAAGTAATTTGACATATGAATTTTCTTTTAAAACAATGTGTTAATAAAATCCTATTAATAGTGACAATATATTTATCAGGCTTGTCTGTAGATTAATCAAACAAATATATACCTACACCTATTTGCATATTGCTATTGATTTTCTATCCAGCTGTTTCATTAACAGATAAATATGCCAAAGTTTAACTTGATAATTTATTCATCACTTTTTTGCATTAAAATTGATTAATTGAGAATAATGTGACAAATAAGAAGAAAATTCGCTTAATTGATATAATACGCGATATTCAATATATGACTTCTTATACAACGATGCGTTATTAGATGAGCTAAAAATCGCTCTAGAGAGTGGATGATGACGCTTTACATACATCAGATCTATTTTCTATAACCAATAACACTGTCGTCACATTATTATGCAATAAATTGTTTGCTAACAATAAAGCAAATAAGAATACTTATCAATGCGATTGCGAATATAAATTAGAATTTTCTCTTATTTGTGTAATTATTAGTCATAGAATAGAAAAAGAGCCGGCTAAATTGTGATAAAGTTCACAAATTAGCCGGCTCTCTATTTAGTGATAAAACTAACTATTTTTTGTTTTCAATATGCTCAGGAAACTGCATTTCACTGTAACGAATAAAACGTGTTTTCTTCACTATTTTATAGGTAAACCAAATCAGCAGGAATAATGGGATCCCAATATAGGTTGCCACAACACCATACCAGTCAATAGTATCTTCTAAAAATGCCTGATAGTTTTGACCTAATGTAATAATTAAACAGAGAATAAAGGCAAAAATAGGTCCTACAGGGAAGAAGCCTGAACGATATGGCAATTCATTCAGATCACGACCTTGTGCTACATAACCTCGACGAAAACGGTAATGACTGATTGCAATACCTAACCAAGCAATAAATCCTGTCATACCAGATGTATTTAATAACCATAAATAAACCGTTTGGTTACCATACATTGAGCTTAAAAAGCATAAACCCGCAACCACTGTTGTTGCATAAAGTGCATTACGTGGAACACCGTTTTTGGATAATTTACCAAAAAATTTCGGCGCTTTACCTTCTCTTGCTAAGGTAAATAACATACGCGTAGATGCATACATACCGGAGTTCCCTGCCGAAAGCACCGCCGTTAAAATAACTGCGTTCATGATAGCGGCAGCTGAAAGTAACCCTGCATTTTTAAATACCAGTGTAAACGGACTCACACTGATGTCACCCACATCATTACGTAGCAAGTTAGGATCGGTATAAGGAATGATTAAACTGATAATTAAGATAGCTAGGATATAAAACAGTAAAATACGCCAAAAAACTTTACGTACTGCTTTAGGAATATTTTTCGCAGGATCTTTCGACTCCCCCGCTGCGATACCGATAAGTTCAGTTCCTTGGAAAGAGAACCCAACAATCATCGCTACCCCTATCATGGCGGCAAAACCACCAGCAAAAGGCGCATCACCGATTTCCCAGTTGTGCCAACCTGCATTTTCAGCACCTTTCATAATACCGGTGATCATCGCAATACCCACCGCAATAAAAATAATCACGGTCGATACTTTAATTAATGAAAACCAATATTCAGCTTCACCAAATCCCTTTACAGAAATATAGTTAAGCAAGAAAATAACGGCTAAAAATAACGCACTCCAAATCCAACCATCCACATCAGGGAACCAATACAGCATCACGAGCTGCGCGGCGACTAAGTCAACTGCAATCGTCACAGCCCAGTTGTACCAGTAGTTCCAGCCTAGTGCGAAACCAAATCCTTCATCAACATATTTAGAGCCATAAGTTGAAAAAGATCCGGAAACAGGCATAAATGCCGCTAACTCTCCAAGGCTGGTCATAAGGAAATAGACCATAAGTCCTATTAATGCGTAAGAGAGTAATGCGCCCCCAGGCCCTGCTTGAGCAACAGTTGCACCTGATGCGACAAAAAGCCCTGTACCAATTGAACCACCAATAGCGATCATCGCTAAATGTCGCGCCTTTAATTCTCGACGCAAAGTGCGTACCGCACCCGATTTTGCGGTATCTGTTTGTTGTTCTGACATTATCATTCCACGGTTATATTCATATTCCTAGCATCAATTGTAACAAATCTGGCTGTGGTGAATAGCAAGGATCTAGGATTATAAGATACCTTCATAATCGGGCTTCAATTATTAGTAACTTATCAAGCGTTGTCGATTAAATGTTCAGCATTACAATATGAAAGTAATTTTTTGAGGGCATCAGAGACATGTTTTTGGCGATGATAGACCAAATATAAAGTACGTTGTAATTTTAGACCTTCGACCTTTATCTCTTTTAAAGAGCCACTCTCTATTTGATCTTGGATCACTCGGCGAGATAAACAACTAATCCCCATTTCATACATTACAGCATGTTTTATCGCTTCTGAATTACCTAATTCCATTTCGATTCGATATCCGGGTAATGAAGCAAACAGCAGATGATTGAGTACATCTCGCGTCCCAGAACCGTTTTCACGTAGGATCCACGGCGCGGATTGAAGATCGGCTAATGTCACTGTTTTCGCCTTAGCTAAAGGATGTTCAGGGGAACAAAATATGACCATTTCATCCAGTAGCCATTTTTGGCTGATCAATTCAGAGCTTTGGCAAGCCCCTTCAATAAGGCCTAAATCAACACGGAATTCACTGACTGATTTGACGACTTCTTCCGTATTGCCAATACTCATTTCAAGTGGAATATCGGGGTAGTTACGATGAAAATTACCCAACATTTGTGGCAAAATATAATTACCAATAGTGGTGCTTGCAGCAATACGTAAAGCACCATTTCCGGCTTGAAATAACTGCTCTACTTCAGTAGCACGCTCAAGTAAAGAGAGTGCCCTTGGATATAATAATCGCCCGTGTTCATTAGTCACTAAGCGCTTCCCCACTCTATCGAAAAGTTGTACTCCTAACTGATTTTCTAGATCAGTTAAAGAAGCACTCACAGCGGATTGAGATAATGCCAACTGTTGTGAAGCCTGTGTTGTAGAACCACTTTTAAGTACTTCAGTAAATACTTCCAGTTGTCGCAATGTAATACGCATGTCCATCCCACCTTTTAGCTGTCATAGTAATAACATACTATCCACAAACCAATAACATACCAAGAACAATTGTGAAAATATATCTATATTAGTTTTAGTGGTTATTATTATAAAAATAATGAATTTAATAAATAATAGTATCTGTTATATGCTTATGCAAAATTTACATAAGCAAGGTTTTTCTATGTCAGAGCAAAGTCAAACAACCACATTGGCTAAAAAATGTTTTATTCCTGTTTATCGCTGGCTCCCCGGCTTGCTGCTAACAGGTATATTAACCGCCCTCGCTATTTACGTAGGTGATATTCCATGGTTTTCCAGTATGGGGTTAGGTGCTCTTACACTGGCTATCTTATTTGGCATTATTGCGGGTAATACGGTTTATCCCATCGCTAAACCTTATAGTGATGAAGGCGTTAAGTTTGCCAAACACTATTTACTACGTGCGGGGATCATCCTATACGGTTTTAGACTAACTTTTCAGCAAATTGCAGATGTAGGTGCAACAGGATTAATTATTGACGCTATTATGTTGACCTCAACTTTTCTCATTGCAATGTGGGTGGGGAAAAAATATTTTGGTCTTGATGATCAAACCGTCATGTTAATTGGTGCGGGTAGTAGTATTTGTGGTGCGGCTGCGGTCATGGCAACAGAGCCTGTTGTAAAAGCTCAGGCGAGCCAAGTTGCGGTGGCTGTATCCACTGTCGTAATTTTTGGAACTATCGGTATTTTCCTCTACCCATGGTTTTTCCATCTTAACGCTTTTGCGGGTTGGTTACCTTTTAGTGAAGAAACTTTTGGTATCTTCGCTGGTTCAACCATACATGAAGTCGCTCAAGTTGTTGCGGTGGGTCATTCAATTAGTCCAGATGCAGAAAATGCAGCCGTAATTAGTAAAATGATCCGCGTGATGATGCTGGCACCTTTCTTAATTATCCTTTCTACTTATATTAGTAAAAAGGGCCGTAAAACAGTAGGTGCGACAACAGAAAAACGTCCGATAACTATTCCTTGGTTTGCTGTGTTCTTTATCTTAATGGCTGGTTTTAATTCATTTAATTTAATTCCTGCCGCTATTGTGAGCTATATCGTTACTATTGATACTATTTTATTGGCAATGGCGATGGTAGCACTAGGTTTAACAACGCATATTAGTGCGATACGTCAAGCGGGTGTAAAACCACTACTGCTAGCTTTATTTCTCTTTTTCTGGCTAACGTTAGGTGGTGCTGCTATTAATATCTTTATCCAATCTGTGTTGATGTGATTGTTTAATCTATCCTTGAGTATGTACCTCCGTATTGCGCAACTTATTCTAGTTTAAGTTGCGCCTTTTTATTTTCCTCATATTCAGATGTCAATAAGCCCACGATTTGTTATCGTAGTGTGAAATGAGATTAGAGGAGAACTATGATGAAATTTGTTGGCGCACATGTCAGTGCTGCAGGTGGTGTTGATCAGGCTGTATTACGAGCTCATGAGATCAAAGCAACGGCATTTGCTCTTTTTACTAAAAATCAGCGCCAATGGAAAGCAGCCCCTTTATCAACTGAATCGATTGATAAATTTAAAAAAAATTGTGAAATCTATGGCTATGGTCCTGCACAAATTTTACCACACGACAGCTATCTGATTAATTTAGGGCATCCAGAAGAAGAAGCCCTTGAAAAATCAAGAGCCGCTTTTCTCGATGAGATGCAACGCTGTGAGCAATTAGGCATTGAATTACTTAATTTTCACCCAGGTAGCCATTTAAAAAAAATCGATGTTGATAAATGTCTGCAACGCATCGCTGAATCAATTAATATCACCTTAGATAAAACCCAAAATGTGACCGCAGTGATTGAAAATACCGCTGGACAAGGCACTAACTTAGGCTATCGTTTTGAACATCTCGCCGCCATTATCGATGGTGTGGAAGATAAATCTCGAGTGGGCGTTTGTATTGATACTTGTCACACTTTTGCTGCAGGTTATGATCTACGTACCGTTGAAGACTGCGAAAAGACCTTTGCTGAATTTGATAATATTGTCGGCTTTCAATATTTAAAAGCCATGCACTTAAATGATGCTAAAAGCGAATTGGCTAGTCGTGTCGATCGCCATCATAGTTTAGGGCAAGGCAATATTGGCAAAGTACCCTTTACTTATATTATGCAAGATACCCGTTTTGATGGGATCCCACTTATCTTAGAAACAATTAATCCTGATATTTGGCCAGAAGAAATAGCTTGGTTAAAATCACAACAAACTCAATAACCTTATTTCTTTTTTACTTGCGATTTGATGTACTAAAATCGCAAGCCTCTATTTTTTTATCCGTATGCTATTTTGGAGTCTCTCATGTCTGTAGTCGTTGGTGTTGGAGTGATCATCGTCAATGAAAAAGGTGAAGTATTATTAGGTAAACGCTGTGGCAAACACGCCCCTTATTGGTCAATTTTTGGTGGCCATGTCGATCCGGGGGAAACCTTTGAGCAATGTGCTATTCGTGAAATTGAAGAAGAGATTGGCATTACCATCCCTACTCCTGAAGTGATTGGGATCAGCAACAATCTACAAACTTATCAATTAGAAGGTAAACATACCGTATCTATCTGTATGATAGCGCAATATCAAGGTGGCGAGCCTAAGTTAATGGAGCCAGATAAATGTTCTGAACTACGCTGGTGCTCACCTGATGATTTACCTGAACCCCATTTTGAAGCGAGCCGTAATTCTATTGCTTTATGGAAAAGTAAACGTTTCTATCAACCTTAATTAACACTCTTCATCATTATTCTGAATATTCTTTATTCAGAATAATGTTTTTCCCCTACTTAGTTATTATTCAACGTGATCTTTTTTCTGTTTAATGTCCTTTATTATATTTGGCTTATTTTTGAGCACAAATGATTTAACCCATTGATTTATATAAAGATAAAAACTTATTGTACTATTTTTATTCATTTTTTTATTTAATAAACAAGGAAGTGCTCTATTTACACCCTCAGATCAAGCGTGTATTCTCTACACTATCAAGCTAGTACATTGAGTCATTTTTTATAAGGACATGTTATGCCAGAAGTCACATCCATTGCTAAACGCCCATCTATACTCGGTGGTGCGATGATTATTGCCGGTACGGCGGTAGGCGCCGGTATGTTCTCCATCCCTATTGTGACTTCCGGTGTGTGGTTTACCGGCTCTATCTTTTTACTCATTTATACTTGGTTTTGCCTATTTATGTCTGGCTTAATGATCTTAGAAGTTAATCTTCACTACCCCCTAGGATCAAGCTTTCATACTATTACCAAAGATTTATTAGGTAAGGGATGGAGTACCATTAATGGTCTTTCTATTGCTTTTGTTCTCTATATTTTAACTTATGCCTATATTTCTGCAGGTAGCTCCATCATTGTGCAAAATTTTGCTAATGTGGTTAGCTTGCCACAAGCCGTTGCAGGCTTAGTATTTGCCCTTGTTGTTGCTTTCTTCGTTTGGTTATCAACCCGAGCCGTTGATCGCTTAAGTACCATATTAATTGGCGGTATGATTGTGGCTTTTGTATTTGCTATCGGTGGATTATTTACCGAAGTGAAAATGCCAGTATTATTTAATACAACAGAAAGCCATGCCAGTTATTTACCTTATGCACTAGCCGCATTACCTTATTTATTAACCTCCTTTGGTTATCACGGCAATATTCCTGGATTAGTCACCTACTACCGTAAAGACGGTAAAGCCGTGATGAAAAGTCTATTAATTGGTACCTTGATTTCGCTGGCTATCTACATTTTATGGCAGTTTGTTGTACAAGGTAATATTCCTCGTGAAGGCTTTAAACAAGTCATTGCTGAAGGCGGAAATATTGGTAACTTACTGGCACAAATGCGTATCAATACAGCAAATACTTCCGTTTCATTCTTATTAGACTTGTTCTCATATATGGCATTAGCGAGTTCATTTTTAGGCGTGTCTTTAGGGTTATTTGATTATTTAGCTGATTTCTTTAAATTCTCAAATACAGGGACAGGACGTTTAAAATCGGCCATCGTAACTTTTGTACCACCTACTATTTTAGCGATTATTTTTCCTGATGGCTTCTTGTATGCTATTGGCTTTGCAGGACTTGCAGCCACAATTTGGGCGGCGATAATTCCAGCATTAATGGCAAAAGCCAGTCGTCAACGTCATCAGCAACAAAGCTTTAAAGCACCTGGTGGCACCTTTATGATTATCTTTGTGATCTTATTTGGTGCAATTAATGCGATTGCACACATATTAGCAAACTTTAATCTCCTACCTATTTACCGCTGATCTTCCGTCAAGCCAGCAATATGCTGGCTTGAACCTTCTTCTGCCAAAAAAATATTGCGAAATACTTGCCAAGTTTCAGTACTACGAGTAATTTTGTCGCCATTATCGTCAATGCTATTTATAGAAGGTTACCTATGGCAAAAGCTAATGAAATTAAGCGCGGTATGGCTATCAGTTATAACAATAAATTATTATTGGTAAAAGATATCGACATCCAAGCGCCAAGTGCTCGCGGTGCAAGTACTTTGTATAAAATGCGCTTTACTGATATTCGTACAGGCCAAAAAGTAGAAGAACGTTTTAAAGGGGATGATATCCTCGATACTATCAACTTAACACGCCGTGCAGTCAGTTTCTCGTATATCGATGGTGATGAATATGTCTTTATGGACAATGAAGATTATACACCTTACACCTTCAAAAAAGATCAGATTGAAGAAGAGCTGCTGTTTATTCCAGAAGAAGGCTTAGCTGGAATGCAGGTCTTAACTATGGATGGACAAGTTTTAGCTTTAGAGTTACCGCAAACTGTTGATATGGAAATTATCGAAACAGTACCGGGCATTAAAGGCGCGTCAGCGAGCGCTCGTACTAAGCCTGCGACTCTACCTACTGGATTAGTCATTCAAGTCCCTGAATATCTTTCTACAGGGGATAAAATCCGTATTCATATTGCTGAACGTCGCTATATGGGGCGTGCTGATTAATTAACCGCCAAAAACCTCCCTCACAAAGTAATATTTTACTGATGTGATGCTAAATAGGTCAGATAATCGTAAGAAACCCACTGTGACAACGATTATTTGACTTGTTTACCTAATCATTCCCTGTCAATACACAATTAAAAATATTGCACATTAATCAATCCATTTTTTTCAGCGCCATCCATCCAACGGATTTCAGCTTTCCCCATATTTTGAGGCAGTATAATTGATGATGATTGTTCAAAAGAGGTAGGGAAAATAGACTGGGTTGATGTAAAGACTTTGTTATTTTTGTAACATTGGTACTCAGCTTGATCGAGTGTGAAATTAATTTCACAAGCTGGATCAACAATCGCTCCTCGTACATAAATCTGTCCTGTGGTTTGCTGTGCTGTTGACGCCCAAGCAAATGATATCGAACTGGAAACGAGAAGACTGCATAAAATGGTCAGATATTTTTTCATAACGACCTCACTTCTTGTTTGCGCAGTAGGTATGAGGATCACGCCTACTCGACATACTTTTATCATAGCAATAAAATATGACATTCATATAGACACAATAAGAATGTTTGATGTCTATCAAATATGAGTGGTTTTTATTTATAAATAAAAAATCAACGTTGATTTAAGCTTAAGTCAAATATTCATAACTTTAATAACCTAATTATTTAAACATCAACTTTCTATTTAATTAACACAATTTATTTTATTATTAGTATTAATTAACTAATTATAAACAATATTCATTACTGCTAGATGATCGTTAATCCATTCGATATCCATAAAACCTTTATTATTAATTAATTGCGAGTTAAATTGCTGATTAGCATCTAGTTTATATTGGAAGTCTTTCATCTCCTTACCATTCCAACAACTTGTTTTAACAGTATTTTCTTCTGATGATGCATAACATCCGCCTTCGACAATAGCACCAACAAAAGTAATTGTTGTTGAGCCTAACACTTTACTTTCACGTGCTAAACTAGGTGCCGTTAATAATAGACCTAGACATGCTAAAACTATCGGTATCTTTTTCAAAATAAACCTCCTCTCATTTATTTAAGTACAGAATGTCCACGAGCCAATATGCTATTAAACTAATAACTAATATCGGCTAGTAACTTTATTTATTTAACTTTTATCTTTGATTAAAGTTTAGAAAGAAATTATAAAATACTCAAATTAAGACTATCAATAAAAAATATTCTATATTTGACTTATATCAAGATAAGAGAAGCTAACAAGCCTGAAACAAAAAGATAACATTTACCTTAGCAATTAATTGCAAAGATATTTTTTTTTATTTTGGCTATAGTCCCTGCCATAAACTTAGAGTATTTGTGATTTAGATCACAATTAATCAACGAATTTTTTAATTATCCTTATGAAACTTTCTACTGCTAAACAAAAATTGTCTCTTATCTTGCTGTTAAATTTGGTTGGATTGACTCTTTTTTTATCTTGGTATCTTCCCGCACAACATGGCTTTTGGCTTTCAATAGATACACATATCTTTTATTTTTTTAATCGGCAACTATTGCCAGACTCTTCTTTTGCTATGTTTGTGGCTTATGTCAATAATCGAGCATTCGATGTGATTATTCTGCTGGCGATGGGAGGGTTGTATTACCATACCTTTCGTCAGAAAGATTATCAGGGCAAACGCCATCTCATTATTGTGGGAATAGTTATGGTGCTAAGTGCAATCGTAATTAATCAGATTGGACAAAATATTCCTATCGAAAGACCTAGCCCAACACTTCATTTTCACGATGTGCACCGCGTAGGTGTAGTGACAGGAATACCGACTAAAGATGCATCAGGTGATAGCTTTCCTGGCGATCATGGTTTGATGCTACTGATCTTTTGTAGCTTTATATTACGTTATCTTTCATTTCGCTCTTTTTTATGTGCCCTTTTGATTACGGTAATTTTTTCATTACCTCGTGTTATGGCTGGCGCACATTGGGCTTCTGATATCTTAGTTGGCTCTATCTCGCTCACTTTAGTCACAACAAGCTGGTTATTAATAACCCCTGCATCCGATATCATCATTCATTGGCTAGATGAGCATCTCCCTTTTAAAGGCAAAAAAGTATTTAGCTAATTAAGTATAAAAAATAAGTAAAAGTAAAAATAAGCGCCCTACTGAGCGCTTATTTTTTATCTGTAAAAGGATAGTTTTATAACAAAAAGATAATCATTTTTAGTATGTGTTCTTTATTATCTAATGTTTTGTAAATTAAGCCTCTTTCCTCTCGCCATTTGACTTTTCTTTATGTAAACTTTTTACGTTTCCACATTATTTATTGTTTAATGTGGATATTTACGTGCTTTAGAGCACGTTTTTCGCGAAATAGGGTTGCCAGAGTTAAATTACACTATATTCTCTGGTTATTTGGTGAATATTCATGTGCTCATCTCGCACATAAGGATGTAAGGGAAATCTGTCACAATGAGAAATAAACCGTTTATGAGAATGCTTAAGCTCATACCGGCGTTTATTGTCGTAGCTACGTTATCAGCCTGTAGTTCACAAAACGCGTCTTCACGCTTAGCTAATTCAACAACTGCCCCACTTAATAAATCTTCAAGCACATCTATTTCCCAAGCATCTCAAGATGAATTTGAATCATTGGTGAAGAATCTCGATATAAAATCTAAGATACTTGACCAATATGCAGACTGGAAAGGTGTTGCATACCGCTTAGGTGGCAATACAAAAAGTGGTATTGATTGTTCCGCTTTTGTCCAAAGAACTTTTCGTGATCAATTTGGTGTCGAATTACCTCGTTCAACCTCCGATCAGCAATTTGCTGGTACCAAAGTTAATCGTTCAACCTTAAAAGCGGGTGACTTAGTACTGTTTAAGACTGGTCGCACTATGCGCCATATTGGTATTTATATCGGTAATGATAAGTTTGTTCACGCGTCAACCAGCAGTGGTGTTATCGTTTCTGAAATGTCCAATGTCTATTGGAAAAACCGTTTCTATACAGCACGTCGGATCATTGATAATAATACAACAACAAGTCTTGCTGATAACTATTCTCAAGCGTCATTAAGATAAAATTTTCCCTTATATCTTATCGCAATAAAAAAGCCCCAATACTTATTGAGTATGGGGCTTTTTTATGTTGTTTTTTCTTGCATAACAGAGCCATATAGCCATCGTTAGTGAGTATTTTTATCTAAGTACATAGCAATAGATTGTGCATATGTCGTAGAGAAATACCCATTAAGAACAAAAAAGAACTACAGATAAGAGTAGTCTGTTGGAAATGGCTCAGCAATTGCAACCCCAGCATTTTTTAAGCAACAAAGTGCTGCGCACTCATCATCACTATGTAAAAATAAACAAGGTACGCCATCCCACTCAATAATCACATTTTCAATATTGAGATTATTCAGATACTTTTGTAAGTTCTGTATTGCCTCATCTAAAGTCATACCATCATGACTTAGCAGTTTTAAGCCAATCAAGGTATTTTGTCTACTAGCATCATTCTCAGGGAGAATTTCTACCCTTGTTCCTGTAAAGCCTGCTAGCCACCGATAACTCAGCGGCAGCTTATGAACCACCGAAAGTTGTACATTTTCCACAAATCAATCCTGTTTCATCAACACGTTAATTTAATACATCATCAATACGAGTTTGAACTGACTTGCTCACACACATATTAAAATATTGTTAAAAATAAAGCATGAACGTTACAATAATCTTACAAAAAGAGAGGTATTTTAAGCTGTTTATTTCGCTTAACCTTTATCAACCTTCCTATCAGCCCTGATTACTCTTTTCAATTATTCTTTCATTTATTTAACATTTTATCAACTATATAAAATAATTGCATAAAATTTTACGCATTTAAGTAAAACAATCTATCAATTTTTATCATGATATTTCATATTACTAAAACAATAATAGATGATTATTAAAATAAACCCTAGTTAATTTAACAAAAACACAACATTAAGTGTTGATACAAATCAAATAAGTTACATTGAAGGGAAAGAATTTAGAGAAATATTTAGTGAAAAACGTGGCGATAATGACATTTTAAAGATAAATAGAAAGGAAAACGCTATAAATATAGTGTATTTATAGCGTGATATTCTTATTTATAACGACGAGCAAGTAACAAGAAACTCATGGCACAGATAACACAAAATGCCATCGAACTCACCATCGGCCACTCAGTTTTAGCGGGTAACATTGCAATAGCGGTTCCAACTAAAGCCCCCACACCAAAACGGATAGTACCGGCTAAAGAAGATACCGTACCCGCCATATGTGGATAGTCTTCAAGAATAACGGCCATCGCATTTGAGGTTATCATGGCTATTCCACCAACATACATAGCCACCCCCACAACAAGGAAGTAAAAATGTAAATTAAGGGCAACCACCAATATTAAGAATATGCCCATTAAAAACTGCACAGTTAACCCAAAACGTAACATATTCAGTGCACCAAATCGGCGCACATAGCGCCCATTGATACTGGTCATGACAATCAAGAAAATAATATTAAAACCAAAGTACAAGCCAAATTGGTCGAATGGAATACCATGTAGTTCGATATAAACAAAAGGCCCTGCACTTAAAAATGAAAACATCCCTGCAAAAGAAAATCCCGATGCCAGGATATAGCAAAGTACTCGACGTGCTCTAAATAAGCTAATAAATTGACTAAATGTCACTCGTAGGCTAAAGCGTTGGCGGTGCTGTTTGGGCAAAGTTTCCGGTATATAGAGCGCAATTAATGCAGCAGCAATGATCGCCGCAATAGCAATACTCCAAAAAATAGCATGCCATGAGAACCAGTTCATCACCCAAGCACCAAGTAATGGCGCTAATAATGGAGCAATCGTCATGACTAATGCAACAAATGACATGCTTCTTGAGAACTCATCTCTTGAAAACATATCCCGCATTAAAGCATTAATGACAACACTTGCAGCGGCGGCAGCAAATCCATGTAGAAAACGCATACCAATTAGCATATCGATCGAGTCAGATAATGCACAAGCGCTCGATGCTAATGCAAAAACAATCACACCACCTAGAATAACCGGTTTACGCCCTAGACTATCTGCCATCGGCCCATAGACCATTTGTCCAATAGCAAAACCAAAGATATAGCTACTTAATGTCATCTGAACTTGGCCACCAGGCACGCCAAAATCCCGTGCTATAGTAGGTAAACTTGGCAGATACATATCGATAGCCAGTGGCATAAGCATGGAAATAAGCCCCAATATTAAAATGAGGCTAAAGTACGACGGACGTTGCTCTTGCACGCAGTTAAACTCCAAAAAACGACAAAATATAATTATTATTTAGGTAGATGAATGCTATTGATTTCTTCTTCTGTTAGCGGTCGGTATTCTCCTGGCGCTAAAGCATCATCTAATGTGATATCACCGATACGCTCTCGATGTAACGCGACAACATGATTACTCACCGCAGCAAACATACGTTTAACTTGATGGTACTTCCCTTCACTGATGGTCAGTTTTACCTCTGTCGGTGTTATTACTTCCAATGTCGCAGGCTTAGTCAATTCTTTTTCGCCATTTAACTGGACACCTGTTTTAAATTTCTCAGTGACATCCGTAGCAATAGGCTGTTCCAACGTTACGACATACGTTTTTTCACAGTGATGTTTAGGTGCCGTTATACGATGAGACCATTGACCATTATCGGTTAATAACACTAACCCTGTAGTATCTATATCTAAACGCCCCGCAGCATGTAATTTATGTGCTAGTGGCTCATCAATAAAATAAAGAATGGTGGGGTTAACAGGATCATCCGTTGAACACACATAACCAATAGGTTTGTTCAACATAAAATAACGCGGGCCTAAAATTTGTGTCAACACATTGCCATCATAAGCAACTTCTTGTTCAGGTGTGATTTTAGTCGCACCTGTTTTTACCATTTCACCATCTATAGTCACAAGCCCTGCTCTAAGTTCACGAGCTACTAAATTACGGCTAATCCCCAATTGCTGGGATAAAAATTTATCTAATCGCATGAATTTCTCTGAAAAATGGAAGAGTACCATCTGATATGAGGCATCTATTAAAAATGAATATTAACAATAAAACAACTAATTAATTTACCCTTAAATCATTTAGCCTTTCACTGTATTTAATTACAGTCTTTCTGTTCGCACTCATCGCTAAAAAGTGCTACGCTGGTGCTCTGTTTTGCTTTTGATGTATGGTTATGGCTTTTACACTTAGACCTTATCAGCTTGACGCGGTTAACGCGACAATCACTTATTTTCGCCAACATAAAACACCAGCACTTATTGTATTACCTACCGGTGCTGGAAAAAGCTTAGTCATTGCCGAACTTGCTAAAAGAGCACGTGGGCGGGTATTGGTTCTAGCACATGTAAAGGAATTAGTAGAGCAGAACCATAGCAAATATGAAGCCTATGGTCTATCTGCGGATATTTATGCCGCCGGATTACAGCAAAAAGAGAGTCGAGGCAAGGTTGTTTTCGGCAGTGTACAATCGGTAGCACGTAACTTATCGCAGTTTGAGCATGCTTTTTCTCTATTAATTATTGATGAATGTCACCGTATTAGTCTGTCTGAAGATAGCCAATACCAACAAGTGATCAAACAACTTCAAACCATTAACCCCCAACTACGCATCTTAGGATTAACGGCTACTCCTTATCGTTTACCGACTGGTTGGATTTACCAATATCACTATCACGGTATGGTAAAAGGAGATGACAATTGTTTTTTTCGTGACTGTATTTATGAATTACCTTTACGCTACATGATAAGTCACCATTTCTTAGTCCCACCAACACGTTTAGATATGCCTATTTTGCAATATGACTTTAGCCAAGTTAGAACTAGCCAAAATGGTATTTTTAATCAAGAAGATCTCAATCGCGAAGTAAAAAAACAACAGCGTATTACACCCCATATTGTGTCACAGATAATTGAATACGGTGAACAACGCCGTGGTGTGATGATATTTGCGGCAACAGTCGAACATGCGACAGAAATCTTCACATTATTACCCCAAGGACAAGCCGCGTTAGTCAGTGCTGAAACCCCCTCTTCTGAGCGTGACGCATTAATTTCACAGTTTAAACAGCAACAGCTACGTTATATGGTTAATGTTGCTGTATTAACCACAGGCTTTGATGCGCCCCATGTTGATTTAATTGCTATTTTACGTCCAACGGAGTCCGTCAGTTTATATCAACAGATAGTAGGACGAGGATTAAGGTTATTTGCAGGAAAAACAGAATGTTTAATCTTAGATTATGCAGGTAACCCTCACGACCTTTATCTTCCTGAAGTGGGTAGTAAAAAGCCCAATCCAAATAGCAAACCGGTACAAGTGTTTTGTCCTCTCTGTCAATTCGCTAACACTTTCTGGGGCATAGTTGATGCAGATGGCGATATTATTGAGCACTATGGGCGACGTTGCCAAGGTTGGGAGCTTGATGAGCAAGGACAAAAAAAACAGTGTGATTATCGCTTTCGTTTTAAATTATGCCCACACTGTAATGAAGAAAATGATATCGCCGCACGGCGTTGTGTGCACTGTAATGAAATCCTAGTTGATCCTGATGATATGCTCAAAGCTGCTTTAAAGCTAAAAGGCGCCCTTATCCTTCGCTGTGGAGGAATGCAATTACTCAGTGGTCAAGATGAAAAAGGTGAGTGGCTTAAAATCAACTATTATGATGAAGAAGGTACTTCTGTTTCAGAACGATTTCGTTTAAAAACGCCTGCCCAACGTAAAGTATTTGAACTCAAGTTTTTACGCGAACACCAGCGCGCCCCTGGCGTTCCTTTTGTATGGCATAACGCTCAAGATATTATTAATCAGTTTGATTTATTACGTTATCCTGATTTTATTGTGGCACAAAAAAATAAAAAAGATGGCTTTTGGCAAATTCGTAATAAGTTATTTGACTATCATGGACGCTTTCGTAAAGCAGATACCTTATATTAAAGTCGATTTATATTTGCTGTTAGAGTGCTTTTTCGTTAAAATGCGCCCCGCTTTATCTGTTTTTAGATAAACCAAATCTCGAGCTTGTTGCTGGGTCGCCTGTAACAAGTATGTATTTTCTTTTTCATAAGAGAAAAAAGATGTTAACTATTAATGCAACAGTACGTAAAGAGCAGGGTAAGGGTGCGAGCCGCCGCCTGCGTGTGGCTAACCGTTTTCCAGCTATCGTTTATGGCGGAAATGAAGAGCCAATCGCTATCGATTTAGATCACAACGAAGTTATCAACCAAGAACACAAATCTGAGTTCTACGCTGATTTCGTTAACCTCGTTATCGATGGTAAAGCAACTAAAGTTAAAGTTAAAGCAGTGCAACGTCACGAGTATAAGCCAAAAATTACTCATATTGACTTCCTGCGCGCTTAATAAGCCAACCTTCGAGCTTTATTTTTCGGGACGCCGAGCATGTAACGCCACTTAATGTGGCGTTATTTGTTTCTATCTATTGCCTATTTTTCTGAAACTCTACGCTGTAACTGGTCGCGTAAATTAGGTGGAGTTCCTTTTATCGTCAGTGTATCGGTAGCGGGATCCCAAAAAATTCTTTCCCCCAACAGTTTCGCATCAAAATTAACCGTTATCCCCCCACCACTTCCTGAATACTTCATTAATTGGCGTAATGTACTGCGATCTGCGGGAAAAGTTTCCGCTAATTCATACCCTTTTTCTTCTGTAAACTGTGCAAAGTTTTGATCACCTAATGGCGGTAACTCTTGTGCTAGTTCAGTTAATGCAATCTCTTCACCCGATTGCAATTGCTCATTACAATAGCTGTAGACTTGTTCACGACAAGTTTGGCGCTCTTGTTTATTCATGTCTGATGCTTCGCAAAAGTCATCAACCGCTTGTAATAAGCCTTTATTTTGTACTTTAGTATTTAAACCTTCTTGCGCCCCTAAAAAGTCCATAAAGAAATCTGAAACTTTGCGTCCTACACGCCCTTTTAAGAAGGTTAAATAACGTAAAGAATCGGGTGAAGTTTCCCATTCAGTTAAATCAATACGAGCGATAATATCTGCATGAGGAATATCTAAATAGCGCGTTGAAGATACATCAAGACTGTCATTGACCCACATGCTATTACAGCTATTCAATACAGCGATTAATAAATATTCCACCGCGAGATAACGATAATGACAAAAAAGAACCGTTCCCCCTTCAGCAAAAGGGTATTTCGCTAACTCATCTTTAAGTCTAACCGTCGCTGCACGAGAAAAACCTAAAAATTCTTCTTCACCTTGACGTTGTAAACGTAATGCTTGAGCTAATTCGCTCTCTTCATTAAATAAACCATAGGCTTTACTTTTTGCACTATAAACACGATGTAACTCTTCGACCATCTCTTGAACAACCGGCTCAATGTCTAAGAGTGAATCACGAAGTACCACTTCTAATGTCTGCTCATCACGCTTAATAAGTTGGTGCAAGACTAACTGGTTAATATCTAGACTCATGGGCGCCCTCCTTTATCCCGATTCTTTTTGTGCGCGTATTCAAACATCCCCTACTTTTACTATCAAGGGGTATAACCGCAAAATAATTAATTTAATAGCAGAAAAATAACACGCCTTGCGGTAACATATAGCGTTTTATCCATTTAGTAGGAATTCAGATTTTATGCCACAAAAATCCCGTTATAGTGATGAACAAGTTGAGCAATTACTTGCAGAACTTGTCAGCGTTCTTGAAAAACATCATACTCCTACAGATCTTTCTTTGATGGTGTTGGGGAACATGGTGACAAACTTAATCAATACAAGTATTGCCCCTGCTCAACGAATGCTGATTGCAGACTCTTTTGTTCACGCTTTACGTGCTTCAATTGATGAAGGCAATATTCACTAATAAACACAGAAATATTTATAGACATGGTAACGAGAAATCAGTCCTATCGTGAAAAAGTATCCCAAATGATCAGTTGGGGTCACTGGTTTGCGCTGTTTAATATTATTCTAAGTCTTTTGCTTGGGAGCCGTTACCTGTTTATTGCTGATTGGCCAAGTACCTTTGCAGGTCGTCTTTACGCTATTGTCAGTTGGATGGGCCATTTTAGTTTTATCGTGTTTGCCATTTATATCCTTATTCTTTTTCCGTTGACCTTTGTGGTAGTTTCGCAACGATTACTTAGGGTGATATCCTGCGCCTTAGCTAGCGCAGGATTGACATTACTTATTTTTGATATAGCTGTTTACCAGCAATTTCAACTTCATTTGACCCAGTTGGTTTGGGATTTGGTTATCAATCCAGATGAAGGTGAAATGGCGCGAGAATGGCAACTTATTTTTATTGGTATCCCCATTATCTTTCTTATCGAAATGCTATTTGCTACATGGAGTTGGCAAAAGCTGCGCAGCTTAAACCGCCAGCGATGGGGAAAACCATTAGCCTGTGTATTTATTAGTTGCTTTATTTTATCCCACTCTATGTCTATTTGGGCAGATGCTAATTTTTATCGCCCTATTACTATGCAACGTGCAAACTTACCACTGTCTTATCCAATGACTGCACGTAAATTCCTTGAACGGCATGGTTTTATTAATCAATCTGAGTATGAACAGCGCTTAATGAGCGAGGGTAATCCTGCGGCACAAAGTATCACCTACCCGCTTGCACCTCTTGATTATTCTAAAGATGAAAGCTCATATAACTTACTTATGATTGTGGTTGATGGATTAGGTAATGAAGACGTTGCCAAACTACCGAGCTTGCAACAATTTGCTGATAATAACCTCTCTTTCTCTCAACACTATTCAGCAGGCATAAATAACGAAACGGCGCTGTTTGGATTATTTTATGGCATTTCACCGTCTTACTTAGATAGTGTGTTAAGTAGCCGCAAAAACTCAGCGCTCTTTGACGCTTTAAATTATCGTCACTATCAATTAGCACTATTTTCAACTAACGGATTTAAATCGCCATTATTTACACAAGCGGTGCTGGCTGATTACTCACTACCTACTTCACGTAGTGAGGATAACGACACAACGATTAATAGTTGGCGTTCATGGTTGTTAAAAAATAAACAAAGCACACCTTGGTTCTCTTTCTTACAAATCAACGGTGATAAGCATACATCAGCTTCTCAAGCACAGTTAAATAGTCAATTAGAGACCATTTTTACTACTTTAAAAGAAAGCAACATACTTGATAATACCGTTGTAGTGGTAACGTCAAATTATCATCAGAACAATGATAAACAAGATAGCCAATGGCTTGTTAACAAAGACACTTTTAACTTAAGTCAATCGCAGGTTCCGCTGGTAATACATTGGCCTAATGTTACACCACAAAAACTAGATAAACTAACCAGCCACCAAGATATAATGACAACGCTAATGCAACATGTATTAGGTGTTATTAGCCCTGCAGATAACTATTCTCAAGGCGAAGATCTATTTGCTAATACGCGTAATCACCCTTGGATTTTTACTGGTGATAATGAAACTCTAGTGGTCTTTTTACAAGATAATACGTTAATGATAGATAAACATGGCAGATATGCTTTGTTTGATAAATCAGGCAAAGAGATCCAATCCGCCAAACCTGATTTACGCCTATTATTGCAAGTACTGGCTGAGCAAAAACGATTTATTGAGCGTTAGTATTAAAAAAGACTATAAGTAAAAAGTTAATAACAACTGACGTCACTATAATGAATAAAAATACAGCAGTTAAGTATCTAAGGGGTTGCTTTAGCAGTAAAAAACAGTAATATACTAAGCACAATCGGCATGTAGCGCAGCCTGGTAGCGCACTGTCATGGGGTGTCAGGGGTCGTAGGTTCAAATCCTATCATGCCGACCATTTTTATTTAAGAAAACCAACTACTTACGGTTGGTTTTTTTATGTCTGGAATTTGCCACTGGTAAAACTCTGGTAAAACTCTGGTAAAACGACGACAGATCATCTCTCAAAATCTCCCTTTCTTTAGCTCATAAAATTACCCTTTTCTCCTTGCTATTCTATTCATTGCCTTATATAAATTACTGTATAAAAACACAGTTAAATAGGTGATACTATGATTAAGCTTGAAATCAATAATGCGGAATATATTGCTCAGTTAGAAGAGGCTCGTTTATCTGCAGATAACCCTCGTGGCTATCTGTTTATGGATATTGTCTTTTCTGATCCAAGGTTTGATAAGAATACGTTTGAAATGAAGAATGTTCGTAGGGAACCGATGAGGACGTATATGACGGAGGCTGTGGCGAGGGATTTGTTTGAGAAGTTGGAGAGGTATTTTTATGGTAAATCAATTATAAAAAGTTAATGATTATCGATTGCTGATAAACTATCATATAAAAAATTTATTTTATAAGCGTATTTATATGAATCATTCACAAATAGAATTTTTAAAACTTTGTTTACAAAAAGAAGTTATAAAATCTGACACGAAAAAATTTTCATGGGTAAGAGCTGTTCGTAGAGCATGGAGATATCCAGATCGTAGATTCTATTTTTGGTGGCGTATCGCTAGTTATCTTTATCAATCAAATAAACACCTAGAGATAGCTAATTTTATACATAGAAGGTTACAAGCCAAATATGGGTGTGACATTGGTTTAGGTGCAAAAATTGGTGCTGGTTTATCAATTAGCCATTATGTCGGATTAGTAATTGCTTATGAAGCAATTATTGGCAATAATTTTCATGCCAGACAAAATACAACTATAGGGATCGTATCATCATCCCAAAAAGGGCATATTTATATTGGTAATAATGTAACCATAGGTGCTAATTCTTGTATCATTGGAGATAATATAAAAATTGGAAATAATGTAATGATCGGTGCTATGAGCTTTATAAACAAAAATATTCCTGATAACTGTATTGTTCATACGCCAAAATCTGAAAATCACATAAAACACTCGACAATAAATAATAGACGTATATGGTAAATAATATTTACTCTAACTAATAACTAAATAATGAATTTTCTAATAGAATTAAATTCTATAGGATAAAAAGATGATACCTAAAAAAATACACTATGTTTGGATAGGTGATAAACCTAAACCTAAATTTGTTCTAGAATGCATTGATACTTGGAAAAAATACCTTCCTGACTATCAGATAATTGAATGGAATAACGAAAGCATAAAAGAGATTAAAAACAATTATATGGAAGAAGCTATAAAAAATAAAAAGTGGGCTTTTGCTTCTGACTATATAAGACTTCACGCTCTTTACAATGAAGGAGGAATATATTTAGACACTGATATTGAAGTTACAAACTCATTCAATGAGTTTTTAGAACTTGATTTTTTTACATGCCATGAACTATATGATAATGAAGTACTTCCAATTACTTCGGCAGTAATTGGAAGTAAAAAAAATGGTAATATAGTCAAAGATCTCTTAGATATATATATGAATATTAAGTTCCAAAATGGCAATAATTTAGATCTCACTCCAAACACGGCAAGAATCACAAACTATTTTAAATTTAAATTTAATATTCAACCTCCTTATAATAAAAACAATACTATTGAATTATCTAGAAATAGTAAAATTTATCCATATTTCTACTTCTGCTATCCAGAGCAAAATAACAAAAATTATGCTATTCACCACTTTTCTGGTTCATGGCTTCCATCACATTCAAGAAAAGATAAATTGAATATTTTTGATAAACTAATTCTAACTAGGCTTATCAGAATCAGAAACAAAGGAGATGAACCAATTTTACATAATGAAAGAAAATTATTTAGTACAAAAGAAAAAAATAATAAATCTTATATCTTACTCCTAAGAAAATAATATATTACTATACGAAAAATAATTATTTTTCGTATAGTACCTTAACGATTTTTGAAAATTTACCGTTAGTTATTTTTAATATAGTTGAATTATTATTAAATGCAACAGCAAGCCATATAAAACCATCATCTTTCATATTCGCCATCTCAATTCCTCCGTTTTCTAAAGGGAGAGGCACTACTATAGTATCAATTCCACCAGAAGTATTTTCGCTCCCTCGTTTTAAAGTTATAGTTTTTCCTTTCAGATTTACTGGTATGGTAATAGTTTTCCCTACATCCCAATCACCAGTAAGTGAGCCAACGTCTGTTGCTATTTTTTTCTGGTAACGACCATCACTTTCCGCTTTTGTATAACTACTCCCCGCAGTTGCATAATTTCCTTTAGGCTGATACTTACCATCTGATTCTGATTTTGAATAGCTGTAACCAGAAGCTTGATAACTGCCTTTGGGTTGGTATTTACCGTCAGACTCTGCCTTAGTATACGATGCTCCTACTAGCGCATAATTGCCAGCTGGTTGGTAATTTCCCTTACCTTGATAACGTCCGTCACTTTCCGCTTTTGTGTAGCTACTTCCAGCTGTTGCATAACTTCCTTTAGCTTGATATCGGCCATCCGACTCAGTCTTCGTATATGAAGCACCCACTAACGCATAATTACCTTTAGGCTGATAATTTCCCTTAGGTTGAAAAGCATCTGTAGAAGCTTTCTGGCTCATCACATGAACCGTTGACGTTCCCGTACTTTGAGTTACATTACCTTTATCAAATTTATTATTCAGTCCACTATTGAGCGCTGAGTTAGTCGCATAATCACCTGATGGCTGGTAACTCCCTTTCGCTTGATAACGTCCGTCACTTTCCGTTTTAGTGTAACTATCCCCTTTATTGGCATAGTTCCCTGCTGGCGCATAATTACCCTTTGGCTGATATTTGGTGTCGGTTTCTGCCTTTGAGTAACTATAACCAGATGGTGTGTAATTACCTAATGGTTGAAAACGTTTATCAGCCTCGGCTTTGTTATAAGCACCCACTTCATTCGCGGTGATATCAGCTTTTAGCTCAGCCCATGCATTACCGGCAACTGGCTCAATATTGTTATTCTCAACTTTAGACTGCCAGACTTTATTTTTATGATACACAATAGTGCGTATCGCGTACGGCTTACCGGCTTCATCCCATTTGGGAAAACCAAATCGCTGAATTTCGCCAATCGCTTCCGTGATATCGTGAAATATCCCGTTCATTTTTTCACGTTCAATATCTTTCGCAGCAGGATCTGTGACTTGGTCACGCTCATAGTCGTAACCATAACCTTGTGTATAAGACACTGAGCCGTCTGGTTGGATTTCTACAGGTATAGAAGCCTTATCCCCTTGTGTTGCAAAGGGGGTTTTAAAAATAGTTGTCATAGGAATTATGCTCCGAAGTTACTGCCTAAGAAGTTTTTACGATGCTGACCAACACCAAAGGCTTTTTTGGTCACAATGCGATATTTGACGCCAACACCCGAAGGGCGTGGCATTAAGTCAAAGTTTTCGAGAAGAACCCGTAGACGTTCGTCAGGGTTAAAGTTAAAGACGTAATACATATAAGTCATATCTAGCGGATCCAGGACAAAAACTTTACTGTCATCACGCCAAAAGAAACGTTTTAAAAATTCATTAATATTGGTGACCGTAGGACTTTGTGTCAGATTAAAATAGCGCATTCGTACTAACATGCGTTTTTGATCAACAGTCAGTGACAAGGTGTAATCCGCATTACGTCGGAAGTTAGATTTAAAATTGGCTTTCTTTTTGCCAAAACCAAACCCAATTTTATTTTTATCGCTCGGTGGAATATCAATACCTAAAGGTACATCCAGAATGCGTGACCAAATCGACAACCCAAAGTCATTCGCCGTATCGATATTAAACACATCTCGGTACCAGTTTTGCCAAAATGACACCATCGACTTTTCAAAATGAGAGGCCTTAAAACTGGCGAGTTTCTTTAAATTCTCTGCATCTTCATACTGCCAGAGGATCGCTTTTAATAGGTCTGAATGAAACTCAAATTGTTGAACGTTCATACAATCACCACTTGCACAGCACCCCGTTGCAAGCGTGCGATTTGATTAATGGCAATCGGAATTAATGCAACATTCCACACTTTCCCATCTAGCGACAATTCAACCTTAGTCACGAACAGACGAGGTTCAACAGTATTCACTGCAGACGCTATCTCAAAAGGCGATACTTCACGTCCAACAATCAAACCGTTATCGCCGTCCAACTCTCCACGCGTCCATTGTTCTATGGCACTGGGGATAATAGTTTGCGCATCAACGGCTGATTTTTTAACTGTCACTCGACAAAAAACAGTGATCTCTTTAGGGCGTGAAAATTTCACTTTATATTCTTGTCCACTCACTGGCTCTACAACACCGATTTCAATCTCGCCATTAAAAGCGGATCCAATGGTTTTGGTTCTCAGCAATGATTTAGCAATTTCGTTACTATCGCCCCCTTCAACACAAACGTAAATGCTGTGAGGCAATAGAGAAACTCCATCAATAGTGAGCACCGCATCGGTGTAGTTCTCTCGAAAAGACAGTGAATTAACGCCCTCTAATTCATACAGTGAAGAGGTGATCGCTTCTGCAACACTAACGGTATTTTTAGCCAGAGTTTGCTTACGTCGTCGCCTTGCTTTGATATCAGATTCAGCATAACGGCCAACAACCGCATGAGTGGGATTATTGACTTTCTCCCAACCTAATACTGAGCTAGCCACAGAATTAAGTTGGCCAGCACCGCATTCAACAGGACCATATTCAACCGCCCTCATATCCCCTGTTACTTTGCCAGTATTATCAATAATCAAGGGTGAAACTGTTTCGAACATGGCACCGGCAACACTAGACGCTAATGAGCCTTTAGGAATAATGGTGCCGGGTACGCCACTAAATTCAACGCTGGAAAGATAAGAGTGAGTGGCATTAATGCGTTGGCCACCCATTAGCGCCCATATTGCATCAAGAAAAACACCACCCGCAATATCGGGATTGATTTGATTTGCTAACTCGGCATTGTTTCTCACCATTGCATCACGGTTTTCAACTTCCATCGTCGCTAATGCCCCTTGTGGTGTTTCAGGGGCAAGGTTAATCGATTGACCAAACACCGCACGAAACTCGCTTTCGACTTCATCACGTATTGTGGCCGTGTCGGGAAGAATCACGCCTTTATTATTGATATAACGATAATCAGCCATTCAGTGTAAACCCTCCGTATATCGTGCGAATTGTCGCCTGATACTTCAATTCGCCGTTTTCCACTGTGGCGCTAAAATGCGTCACTTCAACCACCTCTTCAATTTCACTCATACGTTGTCTAAATGCTGTTTCAAACATGGGAATATCAGCTTGACGACCAAAAGTTGTTGGCCAGAAAGGAATGCCTTTATCTTTTTTATGTAACATTTCACCACGAACCGCTTTAGCAAAATGCTGACAAAGGTTTTTAACCGCATCGTCTTTTTCGCTGAATTGGAGGTTTCCATCAGGGCCGATAAAGAGATCATTATTTTTATCGATTGAAAATGTTCTCATAGAGGCGCTCCTGTATTTCCATGACCGGTTTCAACACCACTGTGTTGATGCGTAGAACCGATATCTTTTCCATTGTGTTTCATCGTGCCACCGTTAGAGTCACTATTACCATTTACAGCGTAATTACCATTTACCGTGACATTGCCAGTAAATATGGTTTCTGGGGCGTTGATTTCATACTTAGGGGTTTCTAGCACCACTTTATCGCTATGTAGCGAGAAACAGACTGAGCCATCCATTGATTGGATCACCAAAGCATCAATGTTTTTTCCATTAATGACCCAACCTTTGATGGTGTCAGGAAAAAACATCGCATCACTGAATGAATGGAGGCGTGCGGTATTAGGTTGATCCTCCAATCCTCCATGCTGGAATATCAGGCTAATGTCTCTGTCATTGGCTTTTATCCAACCGAAATCACCCGGCTTAATGGGTGCGCGAATAAAGAAACCGCCTCCGCCAAATCTAAAAACGGGAATGTTGGCCAATGGTGCTCGCCCGACTGTTCCCCCTTCCGTTGTTACCATCATCACCAGTGGTTTGATAACAGCACGATTGGTTTTATCGTCATAACTGACTACTGTTGCAGGGAGCATATCTTCAGTATTCATCATCAAGTTACGAAATGCAGACGATAGCGCACCTGCCAGCGAACCATCACTGGCAATATCAGTATTGGGTTTATTCATGATTATGCTCGTTTACAGGTAGCCTGATAAAAGAAAGGATCATCATGTGAAGCAACATCGAATTTCAGTTGCTCAATAATATAGTCACCATTAAGTGCGGAATTGAATTTACTCTCGAGTCGTAGCATTCCCCCTAGTTCTGAGGCACCGTCAATCAAATAAGTCACAGACAACCCTTTTTCGGTGGCTTTCGGTATACCCACCATGCCTGATTTCATATTTAAAATACGCAAACGGCTTTTTAGTGCTTTGTCGTCATCTTTTACAAATAACGTATCATCATCAATAAAGGCTTTAACGTTTCCTGCTTCCTGCAGTCGTTGTACTTGCTGTAACGCTGAACCACAAAAATACCAATTGGCAATATTTTTATCGGTGGCTTGAAAGTCCAATCTAACCTTGCAATCCTTCGCCACCGATGATGCGATCTCGCTCATTTTCTGCATGGCACCACCACTGGAAGAAACGATATCACCTGAACTGGCATTATTAGTTTTGGCTTTAATGGTTAACGTAACATCAGGAGGTGAGGCAATTTCTGCACTGACAATATCACCGGTAAAGATACGAAATAATCCGGTATTGACGCGTCCTACTTCAAGGTAAAGACGGCGAGTTTGTTTGCTTTTATGATAAGGGCTAGTTTCAGTGAGAAGATAATCTCGAGTGTGGGCGTTCAATCCATCAATGCTAACTGTGCATTCATTTTGTAAAGGGTTTGCGTACTTGGTGCCGTTAGCTTTAATCCGCAATCCTTCATACCACTGCAGTCGTTCTGCGACTTCAATCCCCACCCGTATTCGTCGTAAGTCCATCATCACTCCAAATAATTAATGATTGGGTTCTATCAAATGATTCATACCAGGGCAGATCATCATTTTCTGTTATAAACGCTAAATTTGTACCATCAGTCAGATAGCGATAAGGAATGATAGGTGTGTTTGCCACCGCACGCATGCCTACGGCGATAACCTCACTTTCTCGTTCAATATCGAGATACATCGCATGGCGACCGGCTTTTATTGTCAGCGTCCAATTAACACCTTTCAAATTGACGGATAAGCGTTGGTTTGGAATAGCTTTTAAGGGTATGACTTTCATTAGAAGCTCCAATCCCCATCTGCGATACGTGTTGCGACCGAACCTTTTTTCTTAGTCTCAGTATCGGCGTCTTTTGTTTGCACATTTCCCCGATTTACCGTTGATGACTGCGTTGGCTTTTGAGTGGATCGAGGCGGTAAATCTCCGTATTCAGGCTCAACGGTGCGCCACTCAACAAACCGTAGCGACAGTTTTATCGCATCTATCATGTCGGGTATTTCATCATGATTAAAACCCGTTAATAACATTGGTTGATAGGTTTTTACTCGGGTTTGAATACCAACAAGTTTGTGTTCGTCAAAAGCTTGTTGCATCGATGAGAAGATGTTTTTCATCTCTCCCGTTAATAGCAAATCTATACCAATCTCAACGGGGTTAATGATCACATGATCACTGCGAGTTTCACCACTTTCAACTTGAAATTGTGTTGCCTTATGCTCATCTCTTACATTGATTTGAATCGGACTCACGCTATCAAACAGTGTAGAAAACGACGCTAAATCAAAAATTTTGACCTCTGTGATCATTTTGCTACCCCCGTTGAGTTTTGCTGATTGAAATCGGCGAGTTGATCTTGCAATGCATCCTTTACGCCCGATGCCATACCCTGCGCATCTGTGGCTTGAGTTTCAACCTTAATTTCTCCAATACTTACGTTACTTTCATTCTTCACATTGGATTGATTGCTAATAGCTTGGCTGGTAATAGGATTCATTGCATCATGGCTTGCCATCATTAAACGTTTATTCGCCTCCTCAACATCCGCTATAATTTTTGATGCGTCTAGTCCATTGTCTAATTGCTTCTTGAGTTCAATAATTTCCTTATCAATTTCTGATGTATCTATTCCTGCACTTGCTACCTGATTACGTTTTGCCGATAAGGCGCTTAAATAATTACTCGCATCATCAGAGGTAATTTTAATTTCAGCTTCATCACCTCCAAAACCGAAAAACTCTTTGGCGGATTTCCAACCATTTTTAACCGCATTAAGTCCTGTATTTACCCAACCAATAATTTTTTCGACTTGCTCCCACATCCATTCAAACGCACTCACAACGGCATCACTGACTGTATTAAATACACCCGCAAAGGATTTAGCCCAACCTGCAATGACTGAAATACAACTCAGCAAATACTTAACATAAGCTTTTAAGCCTGATGCCATTAGATCCCAACCAGCGACAACAATATCTGCCACAACACCAACGATAGCTTTTAGATATTCAAAGAGCTTTTTGAATGTTTCCCATAGTGCAAGAATAACGACTTTTAGCTGTGGATATTTGTCGAGAATACGCCCAATCATTGAATCATTGCCGTCGATAAAGTTCATGATATCGTCATAAACAATCGCAAATGCCATAGCTAAAAGCGCAATAATGGCAATAATAGCGATAATCGGCCATGTTGCTGCAAGTGTTGCTGATGCAGCAGCTAACATAGGGGGAACGTAATAAAGTGCTACGGCCAAACCAATGGCTGAGAAAAAACCTATTAATAAATTTTTATTTTCTTTGCAAAAAGAAATAAATTTAGTTAGCCAATCCAGTCCTTTTGCAAGTGCAGGAATGACCATTTCTAAAAAGCTATTTTTAAGCATTCCTGATGACTGCTTAAATTTACCCATAGCACTATTAAATTTAATTGAGCTTTCAATACTCTCCTTGCTAATGCCTGAATACTCTTTTTGAATACCCATTGTGCGCTCTAGTTCTTTGCGCCCTTTCATCATTAACTCAATGGTTTTTTCGTCCGATACCCCCATGCCTTCCAGTGTTTTCTTCGCTTTATCAAAGCTCATGCCTTGAACTTTATCCGCGGTTTGAAGTACCTTTTCCATTGAGTCTTTCGTATTACCGAACGATTTCGCCATCGCGGATAAATCGGCTTGTGCAGACTCTCTAGAACCACCTAACTCAGCGATCGCACCAGAAAACGCATCAACGTCTGCAGTCGCAACGCCGATTTGTTTACCCAGCTTGTCCAGCGTTTCAATTTCTTGAGAACGAGAAACAGATTCAGCAAAAATAGTGCCAATACTCATCACAATACCGACAGCGCCAAGTGCTTTTTTCGCAAATCCTGCAACAGAACTTCCGGCCTCTTGATATTTAGAGCCGGTTTCTGAAAGTTCTTTTTGTAGATGCTCTTGGGCTTTAGCTTCATCAATCGCTGTCTTTATACCTTTTGTCCGCATCGTTTCAATAAATTGCGTATAATCGGCATTTAATGCGGTAACAATGGCATCAATGACCTCTTTACCTTCACGGTTCTTTTTCTCTGCATCAGTGAGCGACACCAATTCATTATTGAGAAGGGATAACTCATCTTGCATCTGTTGATATTGGGCATTGAGCGTTTCAGATGAAACACTGCTTTCATTTACGCCTTGTGACAGTTCGTTACGTTGGATATCAAGCAAGTTTATTGATGATTTTAGTTCATCAATTTTAGCAGTGACTGAGGCTATTTTTTCTTGTGTACCATCTGCCTCAACCTCGATATTTATTGCCTCCCCTGCGGACAACTGTTCAATACTGGCAATCACACTTTGAATAAAGTCATTCACCGATTGCGAATTGTCCGTCGCACTTTCTTTAATGCGATCTATCTCCGCAATCAGGTTATCGGCAACTCCGGATGTGTCACTATTAACATGAATATCGACTGAGTTTGATGATAACTCTGTCAATTGTGCGGATAGATTTTGAATAAATTGCGTAAACCCATCAGCTCCCATCGTTGCCGATTGTTGCGCCTTTTTCATCTCAGCGATAATGTCATCGGTCGATTTACTCACCCGATTAAACGCATCATCGGCTTGGCGGGTATCAAATTCGAATACTTGAACAAAGGTATCTAGCAAAGCCATAAGCTATCCTTTCGATGAAGCCAGCGCTTCGTTATAACGATTGGTAATGGCGATCTCCCATAAATCAAACGCCTCTTCTAAATCTATTGACGTTTTGAGTTCGGTGAGCGTGGCGAAACCGGCTGAGATGATGACGGCAAAGAAGCCATCAGCGTTTTTATAATCGACGGGAGTGAACCGGTGATTTTGTTGAGCAGGAATTGGAGGAAACCTTGGCTCCCGTCTTTGCCGAAAAAACTGGTGTTATACTTCAACATTTCCAGTTCTAGACGAATAAGGGCTTCACCATCGGGCACATGGTTATCAATTAAGGTGCTGGTCTTCAGATAAATCTCTTGCCCCTCTTTTTCGACAGCAACATACGCCATCATCTTTAACATGGCTTCTTTGCTGACTTCATAGTCGCCAATTTTAGGTGCATTGGATAAAGGGTATTTTGCCAGAATTTCACGTCCAATCGTTGCCGGTAATCGGCTAATAATAAAAGTGTGCTCTTCACGATCAGCATCGGTGATCGTAATTTCTTTCGGTTTAATTAACATGATTAATATCCATAAAAAAAGGCGGAATAACCGCCTAGAATTAACGTGCGCGAGTGCGATCGAAGTCTTGAAATACGAAGGTATACGCTTTGGATTTGTGTCGTCCTGCACTGGCAACAGAGCTACCACGACTACCATTGGTAATTTTGCCGTTGCGTGCCGTGGTTGTTGAGCCATCACCATACGAAGCGACCATGGTGATAATATCCCCTGCATGCCGTTGTCCACGTCGTGCAGTGTTCGATTCCAGTAAGATAGCGAGGTTTTCGTCTTCTTCACTGCCTGCTAGGACGTTAATGGTGACCGTTTGAGGTGTTGGCGTTGACCATGTCACCAAATTACCGTTGATATCCATTCCTGTTTGCGCAATGTCCACGGCAGGCAAATCTAACGGATCGGCATCATCTGCGAAGGCGGTAATTTGAATACCGGCGGGAAAGGTTTTATGAGCTTGAATAACAATACTCAAGCCGGTTGCTGATACATCATGCATATTGTGTTCCTTACACTAAGTTGTGAGAGCCTTCGACTTTACGAACCCAGTCGCCTTTACCGTAAATCAATACGTATTTCATCACGTACTCGGGTAAATCAGAGGGTCCTGTGTTTTCGACAATCTGAGCGTTGTACCAATAGCCTTTGTTTTGTACATCGTGCCACGCTAAATCATCACCAGAAGCGTCTGTCACTGCAATTTTTTGCACATCGGTTAAGGTTTTTCCCGCTAGGATCGTGCCGTTATTAATCGCCTTGGTCACCGCCCCTGCAATCACCATCATCGCCCGTGCTTCACCGTCTTTATTGGCGGGTACTCCGCGTGTGGCCATAAGTAAACTAAACCACTGTTGCGCGATGTAGGCTTTTAACCATTGCTCATTAGCATGGACACTCATATCTAATGGGTTGGTAACCCCACCACATAAGAAGCCCCGTTGATAGAAACTGATATTTGAACCCGATACGGCCGTTTCTCCGTAATAATTCACCCGTAATTTATCTAAGCGATCCGCATCGATATCGGTCGTGATTTGCGATGGGAACGTGACACCAAATTGACGATACATATAGTTTGTTGTCGCATTGGTTCGGTCATAATCCGTGGCGGACATAATGGCCATAGGTAACGCTTGAACAAAGAAGTTATCTGCTGTTTTTAGGTTTAAGCCCGTTGAAGCCGTACCCACCAACGCCCCGCTAAAATCTTCTGCATTTTGATTGGTCACAGACAGGTGCAATTGATACTTCACGTTTTCGCCTGCCACGTACTGCGCCAGCTCTACGGCATGCTCTAATGAGAGTTCCGTTAAAAACGTTGCACTACCAAAAGAGTCAGAAACAGCCTCAGAAGCAATAAAGGCTTGTAACGGGGTTTGCGCTGGATTACCGGCTGATGATGTGCCGTGGCTAATATTCATTGCATCAGCAAGTACCGATTGACGTACACTAATATCTGCACGCTCTTGTACGCCACCGCTAATGACAAAGGCACTATCCAGCGAATTAAATGTGACATACGCACTAGCAAATTGAGGCTCGCTTTCTGCATTTAATTTCGCTTGCACAGCTGTTGCAACATCCGCGTATGACGTACTTTCAGAGAGATCAATTCCAGTGATTTTTTTGGTCACCTTGCCGATAGTGATATTGAGTTCACCCTCATTAATCAGTTTTAAATCAGCTAAATCGCCTGTCTTTTCGCCAAACAAGGTAGGCGCTCGACCAACAGGCTCATAAGAGGCAATTTGCAGTTCTTTCGGCTTACTTGCCGGTGCTGGACTGACATAGCTGAAATACTGACGCGCAAAATGTGCCTCGGGGGAGTCAGTACCTAATAAGTCATCCACTTGGCCACTGGCAAACTCAAGCACTTTACCAGCAGGAATTTTAGGGTTTGTTGAAAAAACACGAGCCGTGAGCTTGCGCATCGGTACAGCAGACGCGCCAATCACCGCACTCGCGATATCGACATAGCGAGTTTGTTTGATAGACATAACGTTCCTTAAATACGATAGATATCGGGATACAACGCACTCACGGCGTCAGTATCGGGATGAAGTGTGCGATTAAATGTCACATTGAAATCAAATGAGGGATTTTGTTCGTAGTTGCCTTGGTCATTCAGAAAATAAGGCGTTCGAATACCAGTTGCACGTTGAATGCCAATACCTTGTTTCCGAAGTGCTTCAACAAACGGTAATGAATTGGCGATCATTCTGACAATAGCGGTAATATCACTCGCTGAATAATGGCCTAACTGGGTAACGAAAGCCTGAACTTGGTACGTTTTTTCAGATAACTGGTTTTCTTGGTGATTGGCTTTATTGCCTTGAACGTTATATTTACGCCCTTGCCAACCGTAGCCGTTTTCATTAATGGGAAAGAACATCACCATATTATCTTCACGGCCTTGCTTAGTAGATTGAAAACCAGCTTTAACGGAGATATCAATACCGACCACTTTTAACTGCAACAAGAGTTGTTTGCGAATGGCAACATCAACTTCATAATCCGTCATAAGTACCCGCCTCGATACAGATCACCGATTTCCAGCCATCTTGTTCGTACCAGTCTGCATCACCCACCACATCATATTTTCGACCATTAAATACAAGGAAATCAGGAGATGTTCCTCGTTGCACAGCTTTAATATCATGAGAGGTATATAAGCGTCGGTACACTTGGCTCGTATCTAATCCCATGGATTGAACATCTTGAGTATCGACCGCTTGCCAACTGCCACGAACTTCTATCGGATCATAATAATAATTTTGGTCATTCCCTCGCTCATCGGGTGCCCGTTCTTTAAATCGAAACCAGAGCACCTTTTGCTGGGGAATATAACGTGAAGCAATACGATTTAAGTTACCAAACATTATTTATCCTCCACTGCGAAACTAACCGCTTGAAGCATTTGACCAGTATCAACTAACGGCTTATCCGTGGCTTTACCTTTGCTATGGCGACGTGCTCTTGCTTTGACCGTTGACTCTTCCAGCGCTGGGGTGGTGACTGCTTTAATTGCCATTTTCACATCCCCCGCTACCGTCGCACCAATTTGTGTCAGCCCATTATCCAGCGTGATATTGCCTTTAACAGACGCTTTCACTGCTCGAAAAATTAACTGACTATAATCCTGCTTTTTGTCATTCATGGTCGGACGTAAAAATGGGCGAGGAGGAATGCCACCAGCCGGATAGCCCAACTCTTGAATAGAGGCAACATAAGCAATCGGTGTTCCATCGGGATATTTTGCGTGTTCAAAGAAACCAACACTTAATCGCTTTTTAGCCAATTCATCGTAAACCGCTTTTAATTGCGCTAATTTAGTCATTAACGTAATCGCCCTCCTCGTGTAAATCGCCCTCCCACACCCCGAAAAGCTGAACGTTCGCCACCACCACCAAAATATTGAGGGACGCTACAACGTTTGATCAGTGCTAGAAACTGCTGGCCAAAGGTGGTCATTTTAAACCAGTGCGACCAGTCCGAACCAGCAGGCGGTGCCGTAAATGACACACTTACCTTATCTATAGTCACACTCGTCACCACACCTGTGGGCGACTCATCATCAGCAATCATTTTTCTGAGTGTTAGCATGTGTGCAACCACGAGCATCCACAGCTCATTAGTGCAAACACCCTTACAGGCAGAGAAATAGTTCAACGCAGACTGAGCAATGATAAATATTTCATCATCACCCACACCGTTAAACTGCGGATAGAGCACACGGAATGACGTTAAAGGAAATGTGCTCGTCTCCATGATCACTTACCTTTTTTGTTGGTTTTAGGAACGTCTAACTTTTCAGCTTCTAACGATTCTGGTGTGTCAGGAGCTGATTGGTCGCTCGCTTCCATATTGGTAGCAACTTTTTCGGGATCTTCTTTGCGTTCTTCAACGGTAATATACCCATTGTCACAATGAAGATTGAAAACGTGATTTTCTTTGAGTTGTTTGTATTGCTCGTCAGAAATTTCCGTCACACGACCACGCGGTGTGTACATGTGTTTGGTCATCACGTTCGCTTGACCGGCAATAAACACTTTCCCGTCTCTCACGGTATAGTTCTGGTCATTTGATAAGGTGCAATATGCGTAAAGAGGCATGGAGTGCTCTCCTATTGTTTAGATATAAAAAAGCCCTCAAATGAGGGCGCAAAAAGAGAAGTGGTAAGATTAAATGCCGGTTAAGCGTGTCACCGCCCACGGACGGGTCACAAATACACCTGCAGTCGCATTGGTTGCATCTTCCATATACCCTTTAATTTGGTTGAGTGAACCTAATAACTGGTATTTCACAGGCACCACCTGAAGGATCACCGCACTGGTTGCCGTTGAACCATCATCAATGCTATCTGCGAACATATAGGCCACATCAGCCCCACCGTTTGCGCCAACAAATTCAGGAGAGAAAACCAGACGCATATTAGGATAGTTTTCATTTATCCATTGTTTGACTGTTTCACCGCGTGCGACAGGATTAGCCACATTCAGTGCAGAACGAAAACCTAACGGCAATGTTAAGGTGATTGGCGTGTCATCTTTAATAATACCGCCAGAGCTCGTTTCAATACGCGAGAACATATCAGTAATATCGGCAGTGATATCCGCAAAGGTTCCGCCTTTCCATTTGCCTTTTGCGGTTTCATAGGCGGGTAAGTTAGGCTCATTCATCAAACCAAAGACGCGCGTTTCAGGGCTATTAAACCCGTAGTAACCCACTCGCTCACGCCCTTGCTCTAATGATTCAGTCACTGAATTGCGCTTTTCTTCCATCGCAACAAAGCCTGCTGACGATTGGCGCGCTTCTTCTAATTTCCCCACTTGGAAACCTAATTCGAAACGGACGAGACCACGGCGCTCTTGGTCTTGCGCATAAGATGCTAATGGCACATTGGTATGATCACCATAAAGTTCGGCTTTACCGGTTGGTGTCGCCACATTCAGAATGATCTCTTCATCATGCCATTCGCCCGCATTGACGATACCCGTGATTTCATCTAACACACGCACGCGCGTAGCAGTACGAATGACACCCGGTAAAACGTGTTGCAACATTTCGCGTTGAATTAAGCCCCCCTGCATTGCACCACCACTGATCGCGGAGTCCATCGCAGAAAAACCACCAAAGCCGATTTGCGCTAATTCCCCGTATGTCCATTTCTGATCAGGGTTAATATTTAGTTGGCCATGTTTTTTGACATCACGACCAGACATGTGAAACTTAATTTTACTGACTGGCATTATTCACCTTCCTTTGGAGATGCTGGATATGGGATTTCTGTTAAACGAATAATGCCCAAGTGAGCACTTTCTGTTGACTCAAGGTGTCGGCTGATAAAACCAATAACACGATCACCGGCACTAATGGTGGCTTTCGAAGATAGCGAACCGTCTGCTTCATCAAAAACAACCGGTGCGTTGATTTTTCCTGCCACTTCTTTTAGTTCAACGAAAACTTCCCCCATTGTCAGGAATTCACCTTGCGTACCGTTACGAGCGAATGCTTCTTCGATACGATAGGCTTTAGGGTTAATCATGATCCCCGCAAATGCCCCTTTTCCCCCAACTTGAACAGATTCCACGGAATCATCTTTGTAGGTATAGGCGCGACCGAAAATATTCAGCTTTTCATCTGCTGAACTGAGAATGGCGGAAACAGCGCGAATAGGACCTGCATGACTAATTTCACCGACAACACCAGAAATTAAGCCGTTTGCTACTGATTTAGGAATTGCCATTATTTAGCTCCCCATTTATCCATAATTGATTTATTGCTCACTGCAGAGTCCATTGTTGAGCTGGTCTTTTGAGAATCAGGCACACGCCCTTGCATCCAAGCATCAAGAGCAATGGCTTCTGTACCTTTACTGCATTGAATACCCAGTTTTTCAACACCGTACTCGGCAACTTGTTGTCGAGTCATGGCTGAGTGGTCAAACACACCAATAAATGGCGTTAATTTATGCGCTAACGAATCACGCGCACCGATTTGTTTGAGTAACTCCCCCGTATCCATTGCGGGTTTGGCTTTTTCTAATCGCTTAATTTTACGTTTTAGCGATGCCATTTCGTCCATGGCGGTCATGCTACGATTTAGGCGTTTTAAACGACGATGAAGTCCATCGGTAGTGGCTTGGTCAAGATGCTCTTTGGCTTCTTCAATCGCTTCAACAGCTTCTTCAATGGCGACTTCGGCTTTCTCGACTGCTTCAGGTTCGCCAGATTCAGCCTCTTCTGTGGCAATTTCGGCTTTTTCCACTGCTTCTTCTGCTTTCTGCTCTTCGTCAGGATCAGAATCAGTTGAAGGTTTTTTCTCTTCTTCTGGATCATTATCTGTTGCAGGTTGAGTGCTGGTGATGACTTCCTTGATAATGGCTTTTAACGCTTCCAATTGCTCGGGCGTAAAGGCACCTTCATCAGTGGTTTGCTTCTCTTTGTTTTCTTCTTCGTTCATGCGAATAAGTTCCTTTGTGTCTATGGTAATAACGGAATGGTCTTGCACAGCAACATCAGCGCCAGTGCGACCTTCATCAACTAACGCAAGATGGTTGGCTCTAATATGCCGTTGTATGGCGTCATAACGTTCACCGTTAAATTCGCCTGGTGTGAAATCGTAAACACAGCGATAACCCGGAGATAATTCAATTTTTCCTCCTTCAATTTGGTTAAGCGCTGAATTAGACAGGATTTTGATATTGCCTCTGAGGTAGGGATATTCAAAATAGACTCGCTCCCCGATGACCCCTTGTATCCCCTTTGTCTCCGCGGGTGTACCGTCTTTCCCTAACATTTCATGCTCATCAACAAAGGGCATTAATTTGAAAGAATTAATTGTCTCTGTGCTGGCCAATTCTTCTTGTGGGCGATACACCTTGTAAATTTTTTCGGGTATCGGTGCGCCAATTTCAAACCCTAAATAATCAAAAACCCCAACTTTAGAGATGGGGTTATCTTTCACTTCCAGCCAGCCGTTTAAATCATATTGTCGTTTGGTCATGTCTCCTCACCGAAATCTATTACGGGTGTCCAGAAGCACTTACAGTTTGGTAATTGTCCGGGCAAGCCACGCTCACCTGTCCGTTCATCAATCACAGGTGGGTTATCTAAATCAAACACTTCACCATCCAGACGCAGATGTAATTCACGCGGTTCGGCACTACCTGCCGAGTGATGCCAAACTGCCTTACGAATACCGGCAGATTTCATACGCTCATAATTCACTGCAGTCGTGATTTTTCGTGTTTGATCAACAGCGATAAAATTCGCCCTTTTTTCAGTCACACTGCCTGTATGCCTAATTTCCTCTAATAGCGTCTTTGCACCTTCACCACCTTGGCTAATAGAACGTAATGCAACACTTTCAATACGTTGATGAAATTGCAGTGGAATAGATTTAATTAACGATACGTTTTCAGCTGTAGAGGCAATAATTTTATCTTTCAGGGCTTCGGGCATGGCTGGGGTTTTGATGGTGATCCCCCCTGACAACTGTTTGAGAGAATCATCTAAATTACGCTTTGCGCCTATATCGACTTGGGATACAAATTTATCCGCAATCTCTGTGGATTTTTGTTTAAAAATCTTATCCCATTTGCGTTTTAGCCGGTTAAGCCAGATGCGTGTTTGACTGGCAAAGCTGGCATCCATCGTAAAACCTTCAAAGTCGTCATTTAATTCACTAAACACTTTTTCATAGTCTTTAATCATTGCATTAATGAGTCGTGACATGTCACCTTGATAACGACTAGCTGGGGCGACTGAATACTGCAGAGGTTTCCCCTTCATGACCGCTTGACGCGAAATTGCCCATTGCGCTCGCTTCGTTCGTACTCGTATTCGCCTCGACATAATCTGCCTCGTTCACTTCAATGCCGTAATAGCTGGACTCTTTATTGCTGGCCAGTTTTTTACGGATATCTAACCCATCTATCGCACCCGTCGAAGCCAGTGCCACATCGGTCTGCGCTTCTTTCAGTTCAATATCCGCACTCTCAACAGCCGTCGGGCTATCAAGTGGCGCCCATGTGATAGAGATTTCTGTCACAGGTAAACCATCGCTACGCATTAGCATGTCGTAATGGCGCTGCAATAGCTCTTCAAGGTCGTTTGATTGGATACTTTCAAGCTCTTCGCGGTAATTGGCTTCTTCGTATTCCCCCGTTGAGTTAAAGCCTTTCGGTGTAGTGCCTAATAGCTTTGTTGCCGGTACATTGGAAGCCGATGCCACCAGCTGATATTGCGTCATAATCGTGGCGTCTAAATCCGCTAATGAGGTGTCGAACTGTTGAACCGTATCTTCACTGCCCGTCATTTGCACACCATAGTTATCGCGCATCTCCATAAAATAAAGCATATTTTCGCGAATAATATCCTTATCAGCGCTTTCTGGATCTGCAATCCCCATCGTAAGCAAACGCTTAGTCATTGCCAGTTGTGGTGCTTCATTGGCGGTACGTTCTGAAGCGTAGACACGCTCATAAATACGTTCTGGCACTGATACGCCAAAGTAGTTGTACATTGGCTTAAGCACGTTAGGTACAGGAAACGGCACAAACTTAATAAAGTGAGACTTGTGATACTTACGCCCACCAATCACATAATAGGTCGGCTCGTAGAAATCCATGCTGGCAGGATCTTGAACATTGGAATCCGTTAAATCGGCCGTTACCCATTGTGGATCAATCTGTTTAATACCTTTATACATCCCTTTAGTCACACCATCGATATTAAACGGGTTTTCGTACCACTCTTTCGGGTTTGATGTCTCCACAACGAATAATGCTAAGCGACCGCCGTATACTCTCCCAAAATGAACCAGCTCTTTCAGTTGGTGTGTAATACGGTATTTTTTATCACGTTTACGGAGCTTTTTACTGATAGCGCGATCATCATCGTTATCACAATCAATATCATATCCCTGACGTATCGCATCACGAGCTGGCATATTGCAGGCTTTATCCACCAGCCAGTGTTTAGCGATAACCGCACACATATTGTTGCCGATAAACATTTGTGAGGCATACCATGAAGCCTGTGACTCAGGCACACCGTAAACCTGCTCACCTTTAAATGAGGGCACATAGCTATCAATGCTATCCATCGCAACACCTGCAATTGTGGGTTGGGGTAAATTAATCCCATAAAAGCCCTGTTCTCGCGCCAGTGCAGGATATAAGTCAGTTGTAAATGCTGACCGTTTAACCGGTGCGAGTGGTTCTGTTTTTCGCCTCTTAAACGGCCACCACATAGTTCATCTCCTAGTTGTGAAGAAACTACCTTTTTTCTTCTGATATAAATCGCGTAATGCTTGCGTCATGGCATCTACTGTGTCGTCATTGCTAGAGAACGGAAATGTAGTGATCTCTTCTACTGTTTCAACAATCCAAGGTGCAATGCTTTTGTGTGGTAGCCACACGTTGCCAGCTTCCCACTCAGCAGTACACGCATGAGCACGAGCAACTTTGCTACCATCTGGCTCAACAGGTGTTAGCCCTGATACGGTTGATTTGAGAGAATCAATAACAGCAGGGCCATTGGCTTTGTCTTCCACCAGCTTACGTCGTCCTTCAGGGAATTTTTCGGCTAACCATTTCACTGACTTTAAGGTTTCAGTAAAACTCATGCGTTTTCGAATTTGATACAGTAGATAAGCGTTTGCGTCTTTCTTGCCCCATACCTGCCCCACCACATAGTCAGTACCGTCACTGTCTTTAAAGGTCATATCCCAACTATGGATAACCTTATCGAATTTTTCAGGTAGGTCTTTCGGTAGATAGTACTGAGCAAATTCTTCGTGGAAGATTTGACCATCACCGGGCTTAGGTGATTGTTGGTACATGGCAGACCAAAAGTAATCACCGAGGATTGCTTTTGTCTCAAGGAGTTTGTCGATTGGGTGTAACTCTGGTACCAACGCTTCTCCTTTCTCATTAATGGCAGGGAATGCAAGCACCTTGGTTTCAGGCGCTTTTTCTTTTAATTGACCAGACAAATCATCAGTTGCCCATCGAGTGGCCATGATAATTTCACCGCTATTTTTTGATAAACGGGTCTTAAAGGTCGAAACGTACCAGTTCCAAATTGATTTTTTAACAGTTGGGCTAAGTGCCTCTTTCGAGTTCTTTATCGGGTCATCAATAATGCCGAGGTCAACTTTCTTACCCGTTAATGGGCCACCTACCCCGGCACAAACATAACTGCCTTTGTGATTAGCGATACCGAACTCGTCAGAATTACGTTTAACTGCAATGCCGTTTTCAGGCTTATTGCCTAACCAACTTTTAGGAAATAGCACGCGATATTCATCGGACATCATAATGCGCTGAACATCGGTATTCATATCACCGGCTAAATCTGAGGAATAAGACAGCGCACCCACACGCATGTTAGGGTATTTTCCAAAGAAATAAGCGGGAAGATAGCGAGAAACAATATCAGACTTACCGTGTTGTGGCGGTGCCCCTAATATTAATTTAGGGCGCTTACCTGCCATCATATCAATCAAGAACTGGTCGAGCGCATCACATACCGTCTGAGAAAAATGGCTTGTGATGTATTCAGGGTTTATATACTGAATAAATTCGTGCAAACTACGTCTAGCTATCTCTCTCCTGACTTCTTCATCAAACAAGTCGAAATTGACATCCATAGAGATACCTAAAGTGACAAAAATAACCCTTTCATGCCGTAATTGGCACGAAATGATCTTCATGTTTTTGATAACAATTGATTAACAATAAAACAGCATTAAAACAGAAAGAAGATTGTTACTTTTAGCGGTTTTGGTTGTGTTTTTAGTTGAGTGCAAAAGTGAAAGGGCGCATTAGAACCATTATGTTAAATAGAACTACTTTTCACCCTTTTTTCTCAATTGAAGAAGTTGCTCGAAGCTTAAGTGACTTAAATCTATTCCTGTTGTTTGAATAGGACCACCATCGACACCCGTTAATTCCGTCTTGTTCTTTAGCATACCTAAATGCTGTGCAACCATCTTAAGCGCTTCATCTTGATTACGAGTAATCACCTCAACACCAAACTTCCCTTCTTTCACACCAGCAAACACTCGACGAGCTGGCCCTGTTAAATCACGTGTATCATGAAAATACGCACGACCAATACCAGCACCGTTACAGCGCGGGCAATCAGGATTTGGATCTAATGTTTCATCGTAACCGTAACCACCCACATCTTGTGGAGGCGGTTTATTGGCTGTGAGCGCTTTTTTAGTAGCATCTTCAAACTCTATTGAATCACGCCACTGGTAATTGAAACCAAAGCCCCAGCAATGACGGCAACATAAGCGTCGATATTCGGTCAGCTCGTTAACGTCTGCCGTTGCGATATCCCACCATATTTTTAATACGGCATCTTGGGTTATCTCTGTTCTGCGTTCCCGTTCTGCTAATGCGTCAGTGATTGCTCGTGAAACCTTAGCATTTCTTAGCATACGAGTAGCATTGACATAAGCTGTATTTCCTTCGCCTTTATAACCGGCTCGCTTATATGCTCCTGTTCGATTTAAGTCGATAAGGTATTCACTAACAAATTTAATCTGTTGTTCAGTTAGCCCGTAATTGCGCAGACTAAAGGTGTTTTCATCATCATGCGCATTACTTGATCCATTACTCTGCGCAGTGGGTATATCACTCTTGCACATTGGCTCTTTTGCGCATTCTTTTTTCTGCGCAGTGCGCAATTTCTTGTGCGCAGTTTTTTGCGCATTCTGCGCACGGGATATTTTGATATATCGTCGTGCTGTTGAGTATTTCAGTCCTTGCGATTCACACCACTCTTTAGGGGATATTCCTGTTATAGCATGTTCGGCGAGGAACTGTTGTTGTAGCATCCCCCAATCCGGTTTTGCCATTGTGTTTATCTCCTTAGCCTATTAAAAAGCCCATTCGTTAAAATAGGCTTTGTGATTGACTCTTATGAATTGTACTCGTCTCTCCGGTTGTCACGCCCTTTCTTCTACCTACAGCTGACGTTGCTGATAATGACCGAAAAATAACAAAATGGCGGTATTCATTGTTTTTGACTCTCACTATGCGCTATCTGCTGAGAATAAAACAGGTCATGGCTAACATAAGAGACGGCGACAACGCTACGCCTTCTTCTATTGGCACGAAATAAAAATAGCAGTATGATTAATGAGTATTTATTTTTTGCTTAAATTCAGCCACCCTGTGAAATCAAACTCACAGGGTTATTTTTATATTGTGCTGTTTATTTAAGTGGGAGATAAATAGGAATAATCAATCTGGTATATATACCTACTTAAGCTATACTAAGTAGCTATCGCTACACTTTAATTGATATCTTGCTAGTATTGCCCAGCCCCCATGCTGGGCTTTTTTTATTCCATGCATTCTTGTTTGATATAATCCTGCAACCCTTTAATCATCTGTTCTGACTCTGCAATTCGCTCTCTGAGTAGCCAATAATTTCTGACAGCGGAGTCAGTAGGTCTGGCGGTGGTTGCATCATCCATGCCGGAGGTTGAATTGGTTTCGTCTTTCGGACAACTGGCTCGGATGTACACCCGTTCAGGATTACGCTCACTAATATCACGCAAGCGACTAATTTCATTCTTTGCATTAACAAGCTCCTGTGTGTGCCTTGTATCAAGTTGATTTAGTCGCTCTATGCGTGCTTGATAGTCAATATTGATATCCTTCTGCTCTTCGAGTGCGGTAGTCAGTTCTTTGTTGTTTTCTGTCAGTGTGTTAATTCTTTTCGCTTGTGCATTAATCAGCGCACAACCACCAGCAACAATCCCCACCATCACAACGACAATGTAAAGTTTCCAGTGTTTCATAATTAGTACCGATGATGTGAGAGAGCAATCTGACAGCGTTTGTCTAAGCTTGCTTTATCGTTAATACATGAATTATCAATTGAGAGATAAATGCCACTAGCGACCGAGATGAGTAATGTAAGAATAAAACCGACGATGATGATTAAAGACTTCCATTGCATAACGCTGACTCCGCCTCTCTACGACTGACCAACCCTCGCCACACCTTTCCACCAGCATAAACCCAGCTTTTCATTTCTTCACAAGCGCCATTCTGATCACCAGCATTTAATTTCTTAAGCAATGTAGAACGTGCAAAAGCCGTGGTACCGACATTAAAAGCAAAGGAATATAGAGAAGCTTTTGTTTTATCATCGACTGGTACTTTAACCAGGATATCAACTTGCTGTTGCGTCCTGATAAAGTCTTTCTGCAGTAATTCATCACACTCTTGTTGTGTATAGGTCTTACCTTGAATGATGTCGTTTCCAGTATGGCCATAACAAACCGTCAGAACTCCAGCAACATCACGGTAAGGTTCATAACGCACGCCCTCAAAATAGCCAATCACTGTTAGTGCAATACTTACAGCGCCAGCACTCGCAACAGCTGTCACTTTTTGTTTTAGGTTCATTAGATGTCCTTTTTAGCTTTAGTCAGCATCTCACCGACTATTTTTTCGATTTCTCGCGGATCACTAGAACAATTTCGATGAACCAATTCAGCAAATAATGCTGTTCGTTTTCGCTGTTCTCTCCGTGTCATCAGATAAGTTGCTAATCCAAGAAGCATGCTAAATCCCATCCCTATTACAAAGCCCCATTCATACAATGAGAGACTTGCAAAAAAGGCAGTTAAGCCAGCCGTTCCGTAGGTAGCATTGGTTAATTTGTCCATGCGCATATACACCCCCTACGGAGTGTCCGAGTTGTTTGTGTTATGGGAAATGAAATTTCACCACACTCTCGTAGTGGCCACGCTCATGCCCTTGAGTTTATAACCCCAGTTCGGCTCTGCTCCCTGAGGGATCTAACCAGTGCACGATTGGCTTTCATGCTTCGTTACCGGTGCTTCTTTTCTTATTAACCCTTACCAGATGCAAAGCTGGCTCTTTACTAGGAGACACTCGGGGCTGAATCATGACATCAGCATGTAAAATACGGCTAATCCGCTTTATGACTTCATGTTATTTATTTCCTCTCTTGTTTGTTCAAATCGCTCTTTCTCAAGTTCAACTCCAAGAACTCGACGATTTAACTTTAATGCGGACTTTAGTGTTGCACCCGACCCCATAAAAAAATCAGCAACCAGATCACCTTCGCGACTGCTTGAGCGAATAATGTGTTCCATCATTTCAGCTGGTTTTTCACAAGGATGTTTACCTGCGTAATATTGCACAGGTGGATACGTCCACACATCGGTGTAAGGAACATCAACGGTGACAGAAAAAGGACGGCGCAATAATTGATATTGTTCAGCAAGCTCTTGGTACTCTCGACTAAGAGAAGCCTGCACCTCTATCAAATCAGTATGATCACGATTTAAAGGATTACTACTAAACTTTTCACTTGCTACGCGATGAAACAGCTCCTGCAGTTTTTTGTAGTCAGACTCACTCGGTAGTTGCCATTGGCTGTAACTAAACCAGTGTGAAGCCATTTGTTTACCTGTGGCCTGTTTTATTTCTTTTGCTGTTATTCCTAACGATTCACGTGCAGATTTAAAATACTCAATTAAAGGCTTAAATACATTTTCTTTAAGCGCTTTGCATTGCTGAAGATAAGCACTACTTTTGCCCTTGTATGGACTTTGATAATGTTCAGCAAATAAAATTCTTTCAGTGCTTGGAAAGAAACTACGTAAATCAGCTTTACATGCCCTGCGCCAAGGTCCTGATGGTTTAGCCCATATAATGTGACTTAGAATATTAAATCTTTCACGAACGAGTAATTCTGTATCTGACGCTAGTTTCGAACCGCAAAAGATATAAAGGCTACCGTTAGGCTTTAATACTCGCCAAAATTCCGCAAGCATTTCATCAAGCCAAGATAAATATGATGTTACGTTTCCCCACTGATTATCCCAACTACAAGACTTCACCTGAAAGTAAGGCGGGTCAGTTGCGATTAAGTCAATACAATTATCGGGAAGTGTTTTTATATAGCTGAGTGAGTCATCATTGACTAAATTCACACTGTTTAAATTCACAGTATTTTTCATAGATCAGGAGAACCTTTTTTGATAAGCTCACTATGCTTTGTGCACATAAGCAGTGGGCTTTAGTTTGTCCGTGATCTACCAGAACGGGTGAATGACTGTAAAGGTGCTACCAACACTTTTACAGTCGCCCATTTTCACAGTATTAGATATTTTGAAATGTGTTTTCTTTGATGTTTTCTTTGATTAGTCCCGCCATCGCCAACTGCGTTAATATCAATTGACAACGTGGCTCAGTTAAATAAGTAAATTGTGCAACTTCGCCAGCTGTAACTTCCATCGTGTGCGGAACAACTTCAAAAACAAGTCTTGCCTCTTCTGTCATATCACTATGTTTTAACATGATATTTTAATACCTTTGGTCAGTTATTGGTCGTGAACACACATGTAACTCTGAACAAAGGAAACAGCAACTCTTATCTGTTTTAGATACAAAAAAACCCAGCGCTTAGGCTGGGTTAGTTGGTCACTGTATAAAAACGGCAACTTATACTTAAATAGTGGATCATTGGCTCAAAGAAGTCAACACGTTCTTACTATTATTTTTACTTTTCCACTCTTTTTCTCGTTTTTTAAATGCATCTTTTAAATGTGGGTAAATTAAATATTCAGCTGAACTAATTATGTCCTCAATTTCTCTTCTACATGTAGACATAGAAGGTTTTCTATATTCTATCGTTCTATTGCGTCTAATCATTTGGCGCGGTTTCGCTATATTGTGGTAATAACGAGCAATAGCGCGATCTGAGCTACCAAAGGCATAACGCAGTAATAAGAGCGTAAACGCTATTCTGTCTATGTGATAAATTTTATCGACCACTTTAGCGATCAACATCCCGTCATCGTCATTACACATTTCTCGCTCAGGATAATCACGCCTTTCTACTGTCGCCATAAATTCAGCAATAATACTGCTTTGCCTTTTTTCTATCCTCCCTGAATATACCCATGCTCCAAATTTTGATAACCAAGGCTGGATCCATGCAACCTGATCATCATCAAGTTTTAACCCATCAGATATACTCTTTATACTCGACATGCTCGTAACTCCATTACTTCTTGCTTAGTCTGTTCTAATAACTCAATCTCGCTACCATGAATTTCTTGCCATGATTTAGGTGATGCATGAAAGCCGGTTTCATAACATGCCCTATGATGTGGAGGGCATAGTGGTAAAACATCTGTATGACTAGCCCGTTGTGCCATTCCCTGCCCCGTTCTAACATGATGAATTTCCGCTAAACTGGCTCCAAACCCCATATTGCGACAACAAATACAACCCAGCTCGGCTACATCTGATAGCCACTGTCTTTCTTCTTTGGTCTTTGATTTGATCATTGGTCTTGCCTCTATGTGAAACTTAATAATTGAGATACTGTATTTTCTACAGCTTTTTGAGTGGGGAATTGCTTACGAAGGATAAAATTCCAAAGCACATCGAGTGTGGCTTTGTAGAGTTCGCTAAATGCTAGGTCATCCATATTTGCAAAACTAATTGATTTAGCGACACGACGTAAACTACCGTCTGGCATTTCAAACGTGTCGTAATAACCGGCTTGTTCTACAACCCAATAGCGAAAAGCATCAAATGACTTTGTTGCTGAGATATTTTGCGCACGTTTTTGTGCAACGTCTTCTAGATAGATATCGGATGCGGATAAGAGCGCGTCAGCATTATCCGTGTAATATGAAAGGAATGTGATGTAACCACGCACAAGCTCTTTTTCTTCAGGTGAAATGGTACCGCCAACTGGTTCCCAATATTCATAGCCTAAGTTGAGTAATGCGAAGTATTTACGATGAAATCGAGGGTTACGAGCTTTCTTAAAATTCGCTGAAAGCACATCGCCACACTTGATTTTTGAATGCAGAAAATCTCTCGTAACAGGGTTAGCTGGTACAAGAGTATCGTTAGACATTTTGATAAAGCTATGCTGTGCCATACTTGACTCTCAGTTGACACAGCAAATATTTAGGATTGGGTGTTCAGACCAATGGTATGATTATATAGGAATTAGCTAACCGAATAAATAAAAGAAGTTTTATCGCTAATTGGTTTATTAACACAAAACAATTCTCGTACTAACTCTCTTGTAATCCCTGTTTTAACAAGAATGTTATTCCATGATAGGTCGTCTAACATTTCAATACTTCTAGTAAGTAATGTTGGTTCTTCAACTTGGATAGAATTATCTCCAGGCTCAATTGCAGTATATCCTTTTGTATTAAGATACATATATCCTTGTCTTGCTTGGTCTTTTGTAATTAACCCTAAAGCTGAAGCTCTATAAATTATCATTCTTAGGCTTACTCTCCAGCGTAATTTAAACTCAACTAAAGCACTCCAATCTAAATAACGCCCTTTCATTTTAGGAAATTCTTTCATGAAAGAAACTCTTGGAACCATAAAAGCACTAGAAAACTGATTTGCTTGACTCTCAGTTAAGTTATCTCCAGTAATAATTCCATCGTGTAAAACAATATGACCCAATTCATGTCCAACATCGGATCTAAATCGACATACAGAACTTTTAGCATCGTTACGAATTATTATTGGCCTCTTACTATTTACAGTAAAAGCATCAACTCTGTCATCAACATCGGACACATGTGCGATAATAATGCCTAAATTCTCAACGAATTTAACCATAGATGTTATTGGTCCTAAACCAATCCCCCAATAACGACGACAACTCTCAGCTATTCGTTCAATATCATCTAATGTACTCATTGCTCGATCTGAAATATCCGGAATATTTAGTTCAGGATATTCAATTTCATCTTCAAGAGCAGATAATAAAGAACTCAAGATTTCAGCCCTAGCTAATATGCTATTAGTTAAAGTTTTAGTTCTCGATTTTTTACTTCTAAAATGACATTGTTCATCTTCTATTGGGTAGCTACGCTCACTAAATAGAAAATTAGGCAATATATTCAAATGCCTTGCAATCTCATCAGTTAGCTCTTCTGATGGTTTAAATCCTTTCTCTAATTTACTAATATATTGTTTACTTTTACCTAAAGCTGTCGCTAACTCTTCACACGACAACCCCCTCGCCATCCTAGCAAGACGTAACTTATCCCCTCTATAGCCTGATTTAAAATCAAACAGTTCCATCTTTTTTCACAGTTTCATCTGGTGCGTTACGACGTTTAAGTGGTGCATCACTAATGTCAGTCGCTTCAGGTCTCGCTTCTGAATTATCCATTAATGGAACAGAAACTGCCTCATGGTATCTAATCTCACTAATACATGCGCCATATTGATTAATCCCAACTAAAGCTACATCCCACTGAGGATAATCATCCGTATCTTCAATATAAAATGGCTCAGCAAGAACACGCCAAATGAGATCTTCTTCAGCTTCTGAATCATCACCACCAAATAATGTTAATTGTTTAAATTCTGCTTTATTTCGAACTAAACGATGTTTTTTCTTTGGTTCACTAATACAATCCTTTGAAAACTGAATCGGTATATTATTAATTGCAAAGACAAAATCCAGTTTGTCATATACCATTTTTAATTCTGGTATAATGCCTTCTTCTGCAGTATCTTGAATATGATTTTTGACCCACCCATAAGCACGAACACCATTGATCCAATTACAATCTAATTTATGTTCATGTTTAGGCAATTCAGTTAGTACACCAGCAATAGATTTCAATAAATAAGTAACTGGTTTTTCTTCTAAAGAGGGTTGAATATCCCAACAAGGGGCAAGACTTCTATCTTCCATTCGTATTAAATCCTATATTGTGAAATGTCAGATATATATTTTCGCATTTTCGTGTTTTTGTCAACCAAAAAACTTCGGGTATATTAACATTTGACAACCAGTATTCTTAATGTATTTATATACTCAATTTTACCTCATGATATCCTTTGGTTACCCAACATTGTGAATCACCAGACAAACAGCATTGTTGAACAGGTAATTGCTCACCACATCGTTTACACTTTTGCTTAGATAACTTCTCGGCTTGCCTTTTATACTCAGCATCATCTTTACGAATAAGCATTTGTAAGTATTCAACAACGTCATACGGTTCTCGACCAGGCATGCGTAATACACAATTACGCTTTAACATTTCCAATTCTTGATTATCTACAAGTAATTCAATTTTGGTTACACCTAATTCTTTCTGCCGTTTACGTTGTTCTGCTTTACGTTCTGCTACTGTTTTTGCCATTACTTATACCCTCATTACCTCACGCCAATAATTCAACCTATCTCTAAAAAACTCCCGATGTACCTCAGGCGACTTTTCAATTTCCACCAGCACTCGCGTTCTATGTATTTTTTGATTGTTAAGCTGTCTAATTAATCGACTAGCTAATAAATCAAGCTGTTCTAACTCGCGATATTCTTCTGGCCACAAAGCTCGGTTGTGAGGTAAATCATCAGGCAAATAAGAACGCCTAGACATAATTACCTCGTCGTTTTTTGTGGTTTAACCTTAGGTTGATAAGGTGCTTTTGTTCTCGCTCTTGCTGACGCATGGAGACGGTCAATATGACACTGTGTATGGTCTAACCCATCGTCGGGTAATATAGGGTGATTATCACGAACGAGAGATTCGTGAGTAAGAGAGTCTTTAATTGTCATGGTCTTGCCTCTGTTTTAACTAAAATGCTTTTTCTGCGTAACGACGTCTTTTATCGTTTTGCTGTGATTGTTGTTGCATTTTGGACACTTCTGACGCTGTAATTTGGTCGGTAGGCAGATAGTGGCCATTCTTAAATTCTTGATAGACTGTGCCGGTTTCTCCGTGTCTAAATTTATCAATAATGATCTCGGCATAATTTTTCGCAGGGCTATTGGGGTTATATACGGCCTCCCTATAGGTAAATAAAATTAAGTCAGCGTCTTGCTCTAAGCTACCAGAATCGCGTAAATCAGCAGAAACAGGACGGCGTTGATTAATAGGTCTTTTATCAACATCACGAGATAGCTGGCTTAACGCAATAGTTGGCGTGTGTAACCTCTTTGCTAATCCTTTTAAAGATGCAGATATTTTCGCAATTGCTAAATCATTACGTTCTGCTTTAGGTTTTTTAATTAACCCTAAATAATCAACAAAAATTCCTTTCAAATTTGGATATTTACGTTTGTGGTTTTCACTGATTGCACATATTTGTTCAATAGTTAGATTACTCGCATCGATGATATGAATATCTCTATCCATTAAATGGCCTAGTGCTGAACTTAAACGCCCCCATCCTTCATCATCCAATCGCCCACGATGTCTCAATGTTGATATTGGTAGTTGAGCAGAACCTGCAACTAGACGCTCAGTAATTTGCTGATTGGACATTTCCATCGAGAAGAATAATGCACCGCCTCCATCTCTGGTCATTCCCTCAGTCATCGTTAGTGCAAGCTCTGTTTTTCCCATCCCCGGACGACCGCCAATAAAAACTAAGTCTGTTGGATTAAAGCCTCCAATTTTGTCATCTAAAGCTTCAATACCACTTTTTATCATCCCAACAGCATCTTCCCCTTTGTTTCTGCGTTCTAAAACATCTACATATCCTTCAAGTAGTGTATTTAAATGCACAGGAAGTAGGTTCTGATTACCAATTGTCAGCTGGCCAATTTGGGTTGCAAATTGATGAATAAATTCTTCAGCTTGTTCATGATTATTTGCAGTAGTAATATCATTTTGATACTTGGAAATTAATTGAATTACTTCTCTAACACGATAATAACTATAAACTTTTGAGGCATAGCCTTTTAAATTTGCTGTCCAAATAGGTGTTTTAGATAGCTCAAGTAAATTTGCTAAATCGCCTTTTTCACCTAGCGCATCAGCAATAAAAAAGGGATCTATTAAAGAACTTGCTAGCGCTTGTTTTTTAATTTCTTTGTAGACATTACGAAAATATCTAGAACTAAAGGCTTCTTCAGGTAATGTGGCTAATACCTCATATGCATCTTGACTAGCACCACCAGCTAACAAACCACTAATCACCGCATGTTCTAATTCTTTTTCATGCATGATGATTACCTCTACGATATGTTGGCCAGTTAAACGTTAATACCGTTCCCCCCTGTAATAATCTGTCCACAACTCGTTCACCGAGCATTTTTTGTAAGTCAACAACAGGTAGGTTGCTTACCAAAATCGTAGGTAACAAATCTTCGTAGCGATCATTAATCACCTCAAATAGGATATTACGTTCAGAATCAGTGCCATACTGGACACCAATTTCATCAATAATTAACAAATCAGGCGTGCAATATTTTTCAAGTACATCAAGTTCACTGAATTCTGAATTTCCAGCCCATGTTCTTCGAAAAGCGCGAATGATACGTGAGGCTGTGGTAATGAATACCGTTTCTTGCAATTCTCCGGCAATCTGACGGGCGATTGATACTGCAAGGTGTGTTTTACCAGTTCCGGGTGTTCCACACAGTACAAGCCCCTCTCCTGCGTTTTTTCGGTCACCCCAAGTTTCAACGTACTGCTGACAAATTTTTAAATTATGTTTTGCTGTTGGCGTTGAGGCTACAAATGATTCAAATGTCGCATTAGCAAAGCGAGGTGGAATATTCACCGCAGTTAGTAAATTTTGTTCAGACATTTCCACCTCCCACAAACCAATGCGGATCTTGAGACTGGTAATCTTTTTCGCTAAACCCAGTGTGAGAATTTACTTTTTGAGTTTGTACTACGGATCTTTCAGGAAAGAGCCCCTGCCAACCATTGGCAATTGAATTACAAATCACAGCGTTGGCATCGGTGCAAAGCGATAATTTTTTTGCTTGTTGCTTGCACATGGTTTCTGTCAGCGGTTTTTTAATTTCTTTCCTGAAGTTAATCCAATCCTGCCAAACCTCATCACTCACATTTGACGGTTTAGCCAATTTCGGATCGAATTTATTTTTCGATTTTTTCCCCTCGAGTAATTCTTGTGGATCATGTTTTGAATTTACTTGTGGATCATGTTTTGAATTTACTTGTGGATCGCCTCCAGATTCTGGAGGGTGAAAACCACCTTGAACGCCAGATTCTGGAGGGTCAAAACGTACATTTTTACTGTTTTCTGTACGGTCAGAATCTGAACGGTCAGAATCTGGACGGTGAAAATTTGATAGCCTTTCACGTTGTTTTCTTAATTTGGCGTTCTCTTCTAATGCGATTTTTTCCAATTTATCGACATTTAAAAAATATAAATTTGAAGCATTACGATTGCCATTTCTACGTTGCTTTTTAACTAACCAACCATCACGCTCAAGTTCATTACATGCATTGCGAATTGTGCTAATTCCCGCACCAATTTGACGACTGATGGTTTCAACACTCGGATAAGCAACCCCTTCATCGCTCGAATAATCGGCTAGGCGTACCATGATCATTAACTTGGTACCCTTAACACCTGAAACAGCACATGCATCCCACACATAGCCGGTTAATTTATTACTCATTTCACACCCCCAGTGCTTTAGCTATATTACGGCAAGCATTTTGGTACTGCTCAGGGGTTAAATTTTTTGACAGTAATTTTTGTTTTTCTCGCTCATACTGCTCCCAAATTAACAACGCAATAACTCGTCTACCATCAAAAATATGTTGGATATCTGAGATATGAGCAGGTTTATCATTCAGCATAAACCCATTGCGGTATGTGATTTTTTCAGTTGATCTAATCATTGGTCTTGCCTCTTGAATTAATGCACGCTGGTCGGGCGTGATATCTCATTTAGTGCACGTACTACATTGTTTATTTGGTGTGACATGTCACGACCCTCTAATAAGATTTCAGTCATAGCATCAGCAAAACGCTGAATGGCTACAGTTGCTAAATAGTTTTTGGTATCTCCGCGTACTCGAGCTAACCTCGCAGCTGGTAGAGCCATTTCAATCGCTGGCATTAACTCAGCAATTTTTCTTTGAGATGCGCGAGAATCACCACGTAACCAACGGAATATCTGTTGCCGGTTATTATTGATTGCTTTCCAGTCTGCCTTACCAGTTTGATCCTCAATGGCATATAATCGACCATGTTCTTGATTAACCACTAATCGTAAGTAAGCTCGGCTAATCTCAATGGCAACATGTTCTTGCCCTTGTTCTACCGCCCAATCTTCAATTTCAGCTCTGATAATGTTGATATCAAAATTCATTTTTGCGTCTCCTGTCGCTAGAAAAATTGATTATGCATAATCAGTTTTTTAATTTGATACCTGTAATACTGAATACTCCTTTTGGCAAGCCATCCCAAGGATTTGGATAATCAACTGGATTAAGATCATGTGGAGTTACTAACCAATTGGTTTTTGCTGACCATTCGATAGCTTTTCGACCTTTAGGGTAGTAGCTACCAGCAATAACTTGACTAATAAACCCTTGAGTTACTCCAACCGTTTTCCCAAATTCAGTTTGGCTGATTTTTTGTTTTTTTAAATACAGATCTAATTTCATGTTTTCCTCCAGCTTATGTAATAGCCGAATATTAGCAATGCTAATTTAATAAATCAATAGCAATGCTATTGGATAATTATTAGCATTACAAATAAAATACTAAAATGAACAGAAAAATATCAGAATCAGATAAAATTGCCGCCCGAAACTTACGAAACATTTGGGAAGCAAAACGAGAATCTCTGGGCTTAACTCAAGAAAAAGCCGCAGAGATTATGGGATTTGCTACTCAAGGGGCAGTAAGTCAGTATTTAAATGGCCGAACAGCCTTAAACACTGATACAATTTTAAAATTCGCATCATTATTGAAAGTTGATCCTGAAGATATTAATCCAGAGCTAAAAACGTTGTTAGACTACGTTAGGCGAACAGGAAAAGAAGAAGAAATAAAACAAATAACCTCTTCTACATCAACTCAAAATGAACATACGACTTTAAGACTGATGGATGTATATGCAAAAGCAGGCCCTGGTGGCTTTATAAATAACGAATTCCCTGACACTATAAAATCTATTGAGTTCTCTCCAGAAAAAGTATTCGATTTATTCGGTAGAAAAAGTTTAAAAGGGATTGAAATAATTAACATTAGCGGTGACAGCATGTCTCCAGCAATAAACCCAAGAGACGTCGTTTTTGTTGATACTCATAATGAATTTTTTGATGGCGATGGTGTTTATGTGTTTAGTTTTGAAAATTCATTATTTATAAAAAGATTACAAAGAGTTAAGGGCAGAAAACTAGCTGTTAAATCAGATAATCCTGCTTATGAAACGTTTTATATTGAAGAGTCAGAAATGTATGATCTCCGAATTATTGGAAAAGTAATAAAATCACTTCCTATTAAAATGATTGATTTTGCATAAAATAACAATGTGTTACATACAACCACCGTCGATACGGTGGTTTTTTTTAACTCAAAATATTAGCAATGCTATTGACAATTAAAATAGCAACGCTAATATTAAAGCAACCAAAAACAACACAGCAAGTGTTTAGGTCAGTGTTCAGATTTAGTTTTGCTGTTATGTCGGAGGAGAACCACAGCTCTCATCGCGACCTGTCATGATTACCACCGCATAACGGCAAGTTTTTTAGTAATACCAGGGAATTTAATTAGTTACCGACCAAAGCTACAAGGCAGACCTGACAGCTCGGAAAGACGGGCAACAAATTTTAGACGTAAAAAAACCCACCGAAGTGGGTTCCTTTACCCCGAATTGCCGACCAAAGCTATCGGGAGTTCTACTAGCGCGACCAAACGCTAGAAGAGGCAAGACCAATGATAAATCACTGATCACCGTTATTTTAAAGGAGTTGCTATGAAAGCACAACCTGAAAGCCTAACAGTCACACTCTATATTCATGCTCAAAAACAGTTCGATGGTTCTTACCAATATAACGCCTACGCATTTAAAGCCGATCCCAATGCAGGGCTAGGTTTTGTTATTGCAGAACACATTGTTGATGTTCCTTTTAAAGAGCCAACTCAAACTGCTCTCATTCACGCTGAAATTGATTTTCTACGCAATGAGCAAGATAAAATTCTTGCTGATGCCCAAATGAAATCAAGCTTGTTAGAAGATCAAATCCAAATGCTTCTCTGCTTGGAAGGCAAACCCATTTCGAAAACTGACGAAGAAATCCCTTATTAAGAGGCAAGACCAATGAAAACTTTTATCTGTGTATTTGAGCCTACGACCGAGGCTCGTACAAACAACGGTGCTGTACCGTTGGCCATAGCGTTAAACACCGCTAATGCAAAACTTGCAACAGCGACTGCAGTAGTAAAATTATCTGAAGCATATCCAGAAGCTATGGATAACTTTAACACTGATGATCCGTTAATTAGCGAACACCTTGACGGCTCTGTTTGCCCTACTTTAGATATATTCGATGAGAAATTTGCTGTTGAAAATGAGTTTGATGGAACTCAATGGAAACCTATTGAATATAAGAATTTCAAAAAACTAGGAACGAAGCCCAGAATTGCGTGTTTACTTTTATTTGGAAAGACTCAAATAACTAACAATGAGTTTTCAACTGCTCTGGAATATTTGGCAGGAAAAGAAGATCCCAAAATTCGTAATATCGCTACAGGCCTAGCTGAAATAACAAAACTTTCTTTGATGGATGCTGAGCAAACAATGGAAATAGCACAGGCTATCTATGAGTTTGCTAATGAAGATGTCACCGTTGAAGAAGCTAAATCATTAGGTGAAAGCTGGCTAACCGAAGAACCAGAACAACAACATGAAGAAACATCTTCTATCAAACGTAACTATTCAACCATAGATACCGAAATTGCTTTAGCACTGTTAGATGACTTTGATCCTAATAATGTCCTCGCATCTCAAGTAAAAAAAGCCAAAGAACTGATAGATGACGACGACAAAGCATGGAAACGCTGGTCAATGGATTTACGCACAACAGCTGGCATCTTGGATATACCACGTGAAAAGATTTTCTCGTTAATAGCTGAAAGTAAAAAACAGCCTGAGTTATTAGATAATCCCAATGCGCGAAAAGAATTTATTGACCGTCATTTAGGTATTAACAAGCCTACTGGCAATGCTGAAAAAGAAGAAAGTATCACTTCTAACCAATTGGATAATACCCCTTCGGTATCTAGCAAAATTACCGTTGAAAAGGAAACTAAGCCTAAACGTTCACGTAAAAAGCAAGAAGTAGCCCCTAAAACAGAAAGTTCTCCGGTGGTTGAACAAACTGTAGAGCCTAAAGAACCCGAAACACCATCAGCACAACAAGATAATTTTGAGCAACGTGCCAGTGTTATTGATGAAGTTCTTAACGCGAGTGACGCTAATAACCTAAGTATTTGGAAACAAGTACAACGTACAGACCCGCGCTTTACTAAGCCATTAGAAGGCGTGGGATTTACGGGGACCAGTATAAACAGCACTTACATGTTTATGCGTGCAACTGAAATATTCGGTCCTATTGGTGAAGGTTGGGGATATGAAGTCCTTGAAGAAAAATTTATTGATGGAAAGCCTCTTTTAGAACCTGTCCTTGATGAGCGTAATAAACAAGTCGCAACCCGTTTTTTACGTGATGCTGATGGATCGTTATTCTGCGAACAAAACCACTCAATTAAGATCCGTTTTTGGTACATCATCGAATGTGAAACCCGCGGTGAATTTGAAAGCTATGGTGCAACACCATACCGCTATCAAACTAACTATGGCATTAAGGTTGACGGTGAAGTTATTAAAAAATCACTCACTGATGCCATCAAAAAAGCCCTATCAATGCTTGGCTTTAGCTCTGATGTCTTTATGGGTATGCATGATAACCCTGAATATATAGTAAGCAATAAACTTGAGTTTGAAATCAAAAATGCCAGTGAAAAAGCGGAAGATATCACACGTATTCGCAAAGAATTAGACGAGAAATTTACTAAACATACAGAAGTGATGCGTAGTGCTGTTACAGCAAATGAATTACGAGGTATTGCATCGACATTAACGCGCGAAATTTCTGCACATATTAAATCAGCCAAAGAACGTCGTGACGAAGATTACGAGAAGTATTTGTCTGGCCGTTTACGTCGATTAAACCAAATCGAAAAAGAGTGTTTAGACAAACTGAAACAGAAAGAAGAGGCAATCTAATGACCAAAACTACTGCTATCGCACTGGCGACCAATTATGAAAAATTACAGCAACTCGTTGAAACAGGTGAATTCTCTCCTGAAGATATCGCAGATACATTGGCAGGTATCGAGGGCGAGCTAGGTGATAAATTGGATGCAATTATGCATCACGTTCGCAATATCGAAGGTCAAGCTAAAACACTGGATGAAGAATCTAAACGTTTATCTGATCGTAAAAAATCATTCGAAAACCAAGCTAAAAACCTAAAGAAATATGCTCTTAACTGCTTATTGGCTTCAGGATTAGATAAATTAAAAACAACAAAAAATACATTCACTGCTAGAGCTGGTGTTGTTCGAGTCATTATCGACAATGAGGCTTTATTACCGGATGAGTTGGTTGATGTTCAAACCATCACCGCGCCTGATAAAAAAGGCATCAAAGAAGCGCTTGAAAATGGTATTGAAATTCCCGGAGCACATCTTGAAGTTGGTGAACGTTCATTAATGGTTCGTTAATTCATAATAGCGCCCTTTCTTGGGCGCATTATCAGGAGATAAACGTTATGGCCATGAAGTTAGAAGTTGTTATTACCCATGATGAAGCAACCAATAAATGCAGTATCGAATGGTCTACAGCATCAACAAAAAATGTCACAGAGCAAGAACAGCAAGCACTTTCATCGATGCAAAAAGCGTTATTGCTACAACTGGGGCGCCCTATAAATACAGCTATTATTCATTAGTGTGACATGTCACAAAGAGGCAAGACCAATGCTTAGACACTCTCAACAAAAAGACCAAGCCGTAAAGATCACATTACCAGATGGTACACATGGCTTTGTTTCAACAGATAGACGTTGCCATGTTTCATACGATTTCCCAACGCACGTCAAAATTGAACTTCAGCCCACTCACTCTGAACAGCAAAGGGGTGAACAATAATGTATGGTTTATTCCTTTTGGTATGTAGTTCGATGATTTGTCAGTTCGAACCCTATGGCTACATTTATCCTGATGAACAAAATTGTTTAATTGATAAGGAATTACTCGCGACCAAAGGGAAAATTGCAGAATGCTATCCAGTGGAGGGAATTATTCGGGTAAAAAGTTGATTAAGCATAATCAGTTTTTACTTTTCGTTGTTATTAGCATGGTGGTTTATTCAAGACCAATGGGTAACCACCATGAAATTATTAACACCTTGGGAACCAGGGAACCAAGTATTAACAAGTTTTGATATTAAATTAGGTCGGTTAGCGTTCAGTGTAAGAAATAGACCATGCACTGACGCTGAAATCAAACACTCCTGTGATACAGCAGACCGACTTATTTTATTGATGATGAGGCAAGACCAAAATGAGCGGAAAACTGATGAAAGCTAGTGCGTGGGCTAAACGAGAATTTGAAGTAGGTTCTATTCCAGATAATAGAACCATAAAAAAATGGGTAGAAACAGGTTTATTAAAAGGCAAAATCGTTGATTGTTCTGTTTGGGTATATTCATCCGAACGTTGGGGTATCGAGTCCGTTATTTCTTCATGTGTCGATGAGTTAATAAGGGCTTCGTAATATGGCCAGTAGACCTAGAAGAAAGGAATTTAGGCATCTACCTGACTTTCTTTATTTTGATAAATCAGTTAAACAATATCGCCTTACATTAACTAATGGTTTAAGAAAATGCATTGGTGCAGATAAAGCAAAAGCTATCGCAATAGCCAGAGAATACAACAATATTATGCGACCAGAAAAATGCGTTTCTGTTAACTCATTAATTATTGACTCGGGGGGGCAATATGGAGAGGCCCTCCCTCTCTCAGAACATTTAGATAAGTTATTTTTGCGGATCACTAATGATGAGAAACCATCAGACAGTACACTTAGTAACTGGGTTAATGACTTAGAAAGAATTAAGATCTTTTTTAAAGATATCCCCGCAAATGAAATCTCTCTGGAACATGTAAATGGCTATATTAATGAATATCATGCCGATGCTTCTGCTAATGTACAAAATCGTAAGGTAAGTTTTCTAAAGAAAATTTTTAGTTACGCAATGGATGAATCTCTTATGTTTGATAACCCTGCTGAACGTAAGAAAATGAAAAGAGTCGATGGGAAAAAACGTAGAAGATTATCTTATGATGATTTTCTTAAAATTAGAGCGTCCGCAGAACCTTGGTTAAGAACAGCAATGGATCTGGCATTACAAACAACACAAGCAAGGCTTGAAGTATCACGCATAAAATACAATATCAAAGCTCCCAAAGAAGGCATCTGTGGGTGTTTATGGTATGAAGAACCTTTAAATGGAATATACGGGATGATTTATATTCACAGACAAAAAGTGCAACATAAAGAGGCATCTCACATTGCGATCCCCATAGGCAAAGCACTTAAGGAAATCATCGATAATAGCCGTGACAATGTGGCAAGCCCTTATATTGTGCATAGGCTACCTACTCGTATTCCAAATAAAGTAAGTAAAGAAGTTAATCATCCAACACAAGTCGCACCTGATTACCTTAGCCGTGCATTTTCAGCATTACGTGATCGAGTGGGCGTTGCCAGTCATTTACCTTTAGATGAAAGACCAACCTTTCATGAGATAAGAGCATTAGCAGCCTTTATGTTTAAACAACGTGGTTTTGATCCACAAGCTCGAATGGCTCATAGTGATGCAGAGTCAACCAAGATTTATACAGAAAACCATGTACAATGGGTTGAAGTGCCACATTGTGAGATTGCTTGAGTTGGGTTAGCCCCAATTTTGCCTGATACAAGTATCATACAGAATCGACTCTAATTTGATAGATTGTTCTGCGTCAAAAGCGGACTTTGGTAAGTCAGCATTATATTAATTATTGGGGGCAGGTCAGTTGATAGTAGCCAGACATGAGGTTATAACTGGACATTGAAGCTTTATAGAAAATTTTTAATAAAAGGTTTTAAAAATGAAACTAAAAAAAATTCTCCAGATGGACTTTATTAAGGAATTTCATGAAAATCTGGATACTGATTTCGAGAAACAACTCTTCATCGCTTGTCTCAGAAATTATTGTTCTCACGGCAATCCATTAAGGTTTAACAATTTCGCTTATGCCATACGCGAACTTATAAACCATGTCCTGTCTCGAATGGCTCCAGATGAAAGGGTGATGGTAGCCCCATGGTTCACCACCAACAAAAACAATGCGAAAGTAACTCGTAAACAACAGGCTAAGTACATTGCTCAAAAACATATACCTGATGAACTCTTAGATACTGAAGCACTTCAGAAGCTGGATGAAGGTATCGCCTGGTTCAACAAAAATTATCAGTCATTGAATTACTACACCCATATTACTGAAGAGTCGCTTGAAAGCCAACCAAAGGATTTTTTTGAAAAAACGAAACTACTGATTGAGCTTTGCAACAAGATATTTGTTAACTTTGGTGATTTAGAACGCATACTAACTGATTCCATCATTGATGAGGTCAGCGACCACGTAAACGAAATTACGAGAAATAATACTCCTAATGAAGTTGATATACTATCGTCACAGACGATTGTAAATGGTTGCATTGTTCAATCTATAGAACCTCTCGAACTTACAGAAGATTATATTTACCTATTAGTTAGGGGAAGACTTGGAATTACGCGCCAATATGGACGAGGTGATGATTACTTAGCTCAAGGGGACTCTTATCCGTTTAAATTCGCTGTATCTGTACGTGCTAGCGATTTTGATGATATTAGACCTCTTGTTAGAACCGCTATTGTTGATACAGGTTCATGGTATGACGATGGTAATGGTTCAGCAATGGCTGATAAAATTTACAGTACACGGCGGTTTCTTGAAATGATCGCACAAGTTCACATAAAACCAGCAAGATTACGAAGCCTCTTCCCAGAGCTGTGTTATACAATACCTGACGATGAACCAGATGAAATGGTTCAGGAACTCAATTGCATCGAAATTGATTTTTGATATTCAATAACATTTTCTTTGTATCAAACCTTGCTTACCTAATCATTTCATTATGATGTTCATTGGGGAGTATCTGACCTACTCCTCGACGATTAATACACTGCTATACTAGTAATGTCCCTAGCTCACTCAAAGCAGGTGATCATATTTAGTTATATTTCTACCTATGAAACCTGTTAGCTCAAACCTGAGCTAACAGGTATAAATATAGTGGTAAAATCCCCCTTAACTCATTGATTCTTATAATGCATATTTTGTATATCTAGCACTGTATGTAATTACATGTAAATTTATTATTTATATTTATAATCAAAGTGTTAGGTAACTTAAAATCGGTTTCATGGGGTGTCAGGGGTCGTAGGTTCAAATCCTATCATGCCGACCATTTTTATTTAAGAAAACCAACCAATTACGGTTGGTTTTTTTATGTCTGGAATTTGCTTGGTGTAAAACTGGTGTAATACTGGTGTAAAACCCACATCAGATTTACCTTGTTTAAGTTCCAATTTTCGCCCTATTCTTATGCTGTAATTATTCTACAATTCATTAATATAGCTTATAGAATGAGAAACCTTGCGAACATACATTAAAAAATACAAATGGAATTATATGGAACTTTCTACATTACTTCTTTTTATCCCAGCCTGTTTTGCTTTAAACCTTGCACCAGGGCCAAACAACCTGCTTTCAATCAATAATGCAGCCTACTATGGGTTTGCTCGTTCATGTGCAGGAGGTCTCGGTAGATTACTCGCATTCGTGGTTATGATTGTTCTAGCTTCATTTGGGCTAGCTGTTGTATTGCAAACATCTGAGTTCATTTTCAGTGTAATCAAATTTGCTGGGGTTGCTTATCTTTTGTGGCTCGCATATCAATTATGGAAAGCCCCAACTGATGAATTCAAATTTGATTCAAATAAGAAGAATAACTCTATTGCCAAATTAGCAAGGCAAGAGTTTTTTGTTGCAGCAGGAAATCCAAAGGCAATACTTATCTTTACGGCCTTTCTTCCGCAATTCGTTAGCCCACAATTACCGGCTAGTTCCCAGTTTCTAATACTTGGTTCTTTATTCTTGTTACTCGAGTTTATTGCAATAATGCTCTACGCTTGGTTAGGCTTACACATGAAAAAGTTGCTAAAAAAAACACATGCTAAAAAAGTGTTCAATCGTATGTGCTCAAGTTTATTAGCTAGTGCAGGGATTGGGCTTTTAGTTTCACAGAAAAGCCATTAAATAACACCACACGCTGAGTAAACAGTCGCCTTTTATAAAGGTAAAGGCGACTTTTCTTTCTTTTATTTAAATGACTGATAAAAACCAATTGACGAATATTCTGATATTGTATTTATAGCTTATGCTCATTCAGCATATATTTAAAAATATCAAGCATGACTGGCAATTTAATATAGCCTTCTTTATCAAGAAAATGACCCGCATCTTCTTCAATAACAATTTGAGTTTGTAATTGACTAGCTAATTTTTTGGATGAATCAGGACTCACAATCCAATCATTGGATGATATTAATGACACCCTTTTATCCGATATTTTAATTAACTTACTATAATTCAGGTTATTATAAATATGAGAGTTCAACTCAGGTAAAGTTTTTTGTTCACTATTAAAACCAGCGACTAAAATATACCCGCCTATTGTTATATCTTCACAAGCCTGTTCAGAAAGAAAACGTAATAAAGTTATACATCCCAGACTATGCCCAACAAGAATAGTATCTTTATCAAGTATTATGTTTTCATCGGCAAGTTTTTGTTGCCACTCATTAGGGTTAGGATGATTAGGCTCAGGCATCATAGGTATACTGACATCATATCCTAATGATCCAAGCTCTTCTTTCAACCATGGAAACCAATTATCCTTGGGAGATGCAGTATAGCCATGAACAATAACAACTCTTTTGCCTTTCACTCATCCTCCTATATAGATACACATTATCAAAATAATAAGTTTAATATCTGTATACCCTAGGTATTGATAAAATTTAGTATGGTAAGTAATAAGTCACCCACGATTTAAAAATAATAAGATAATCACGGACACAACACAAGCAAGTACTGTTTTTATAACCAGTTATTTTGTATTCTTATTAAACATAGCTTCTGCACTACTCTCTTCACTGAGGACAAGGTTTTGCGATACACCTGATAAAACACCGCATGAAATAGTTTGGTCTGCAAGATAAGCGTCGGCCAAAGTCCGAGGTTCCCCCTGTTCACTATCTTTTACTTTGATATATTGTAAATAGATGGCTCAACCAAAATAAAACTATCATCCAGCTCACACTTTACAGACTTACACATTTACAAATCTAAAAAATCGATGAGAATGTCCTAGTGTAAACAACTTTTAATTCCTATCTGAGGCTTTGATGCTGGAAAATGTAATCATCTAATAACCACTATTTCGACCTTTTAGGGCGAATAGCTGGTTTTAATGCGCTGTATTCTCATGCAAGCACCACAATATGTTTGCTTATATCGCATATGATGATTAAACAGGTTTTCTAGTATGGATCCATCACATCAAAAATACTATTCTTTACTTATTTCTACCCAATTTACGTTTATTGGCGCTATAGCTAGTTGTATCACTCTTATTAAAGATTATTGCCAAAATCTAGATGTCCTAACGTATAAGCTTACCTTTCTAAAAAAATTAAAAAGCAAATTAAATCAGTTAGATAGTAATATTATATCAATAATATTACTAGGTTTAATAATGTTCACACTCTCTTTTATAACAATTAAAGGAAATTAAAATGGATATTCCTCGTATTTTCACTATTAGCGAAAGTGAGCATCGTATTCATAACCCTTTCACACCAGAGAAATATGCCACCTTAGGTCGAGTATTACGAATGAAAGAAAACTGGCAAATTCTTGATCTCGGAAGTGGCTCTGGTGAAATGCTATGTACTTGGGCTCACGATTACAATATTACAGGTATTGGCATCGATATAAGCCCGCTGTTTACTCTACAAGCAAAATCTAGAGCAGAAGAGTTAGGCGTCAGCCATCGAGTACATTTTATCCATCATGATGCCTCAGATTATATTAGTGATAAAAAATGTGATATAGCAGCATGCATAGGAGCAACTTGGATTGCTGGTGGTGTAATTGAAACTATCGAGCTACTAGCAAAAAGTATTAAAACAGGTGGGCTTATTCTTATCGGAGAACCATATTGGCGGCAAATTCCAACAACACAAGAGATAGCACAAGCTTGTGGTGCTTCATCCATATCAGATTTTTTAACTTTATCTGAGCTTGTTATCTCTTTCGACAATCAAGGATACGATCTAGTCGAAATGGTACTGGCAGATCAAGAGGGTTGGGATAGATATGAAGCGGCTAAATGGATGACTATGCGCCGTTGGCTTGACAAAAATAGTGCCGATGATTTTGCTCAAGAAATTCGAACAGAATTGACTATAGCCCCTAAACGTCATGTTAGTTTTACACGAGAATACTTAGGCTGGGGGGTATTTGTATTAATTGCTCGATAAAATAACACTAAAGGTATAGTCTAAACGGACTATACCTTTTAAATTATTATATTTAATATCCACAGATAAATATATAAAGTCATCTAAGGTGGATAACCTTATATAAGACTATCCATCTTATAAACACTTCGAAATATATATTATTTAATATAGTGATTTTTATTATTAAAAATTCATTAGTTTTTTAAAATAATAACCTTTTTTAGTTTTAGGAAATTTTCTGCCGTAGTATATTTTTCTTTCGTGTTCACGGCCTGCGTATTGATCATTCCCATAAAATTGTCCATATAAAGCAGTTTTAGGACATATATCGTTAGAAAAAAACTTATCACTATTATCCATTATAATTTTCCTCAATTATTTTAGAGTAAATGGGTTCCTCTTAGATTTGTTAAAAATAAATTTTTTATTTCTTTGCTATTTTTTTAATAGCTGCTAACTACCATACTACTTATATAAAAAATTTCAAATGAAGTATGGTTAAAATATAAATTATACAAAATATAATACTTCTATATTTACGGAGTAATTTTTAATATTAATTATTGAGACTTATAGCACTAAATAGAATATTTGCAGAAGGTAGTTCTGATAAAAAATTTATCTCAAGTACTTTATCCTTATTTTTTAGTCTGTTGACGGGGAAAACAAGAAAAACTGCAATAAAAACGCTCCATACAGATCACATTTAATAAGTGAGGGTATTAATAGCCATCAAATGATATTAGTTATCATTTGCATTTAGTCAATATCCCTACTATTGTTATCTCTTCTACTACTAAGGAGAAATATTATGGTTAAACCAACAATGTCATTACGCTCTCAACATGTTAAGAATTTAGCAAAAAAGATAAAAAAAATGCGTGCCATAGAAAAGGCGATTAATTGTAATAAAGAAGCAGATCTACTTGTTATTATTAATAAAAATCCAACACTTGTTTTTATAAAATAGCTAAGCACTTGGTTTTTTATATCAAAAAATAGTAGTCACAATTTCAGTGGGGTTGACAACTCAAATGATAATGATTATCTTTTAACTCGTGAATAGTTGAGTGCGTTACTCGGTCTTTCACAACGACATTGCTCACATTGCTTCTAGTATTTATTGACCAACTCTCCTAGCGTTGGTCTTTTTTTTATTTTTGCATTTCAATAAACATAAAACCTTCCCTGTTAGTAGGAAGGTTTTATAGTTTTGAAGCAGATATAACATGACATTAAAATGAGGCTATGTTTTACCTTAATCAAAAACATTATTAATAACAGAGGCAATAATTGATGTGGTTATTGCGATTAACACCAAATCATTACCCACTATCTGCCATTCATATCCATCGTAATGCGGTAACTGACTTAGCATAATGCTGGGTACGGCTTTTTTCGCAATACCTGGAGGTAATGGCTTACCTCTTGTTAAATTCTTTGCTATTCCCGGAGGAAGGCCTTTATATCCAGTTAGATTGTTCTTTATTGCTAATGCTCTTGCATCATCATAAGTGATTGAGACAGAGAGCCCTCCTCGACTATCAATACGCAGTTGTGAAGAAAATCCATCTTGTTGGTTTACGTTCTGATGTCCTTTATTAAAACCGTTGTTACCTCTTTGATTTTGATGACTATGAGGATTACCGTTACCGTTTCCATTACCTTTACCCTTTCCGGGATCGGCGAAGGAATTCAAAGAAACCATAAAGGTCAAAGTAGCTATTAAGCCATGCTTTAATAAAGTGGGTGTTTTCATGTGAGTTATTCCTTAAAAGGACGCCTTACAACGTTATAATTCCACACATAAAAATACAACTGCCAATATTCTGATTAACTTTAGAAAGGCGAAATAAATGAGGCTATAAAAAATTAGCTTTAAATACAGCCTCTTATTATTTAATGCTATTTTTTATACGCTTCAAAAGTCATAATTTCTGTCGTATTACTGGGGGTTTGCAGATACTGGTAATCGGCTGATATTGTGATCTGTTTAAAACCAATCAAGCGTAGTATTTGTTCAAATTCAGACACACCAAACCATTTTAAGCTGAAAACTTCCCATTCACTTTCAATGATCTTGCCATCTCGCCATTTATCATAACGATGGTGTGAAGTAGTTAACTGATTTATATAATCAATTTCAGCATTAATTATCTGTAAGGTAATTAGATCGCCTTCTGGTGTATTAAATTGGCGACTAGTACATTCACCTTTAACAAAATGATGGGCAAGACTAAGATCAACCAATAAGCGCCCACCAAACTCAAGCGCTTGATAACACTGTTTTAAGGCTTGGATCGCCTGCTGTTGGGTATTTAATAAGAGGAATGTCCCTGTAGGAATAATAATAGCCTCGACAGGGGTATTGACTTCAAAAGTGACTAAATTATTTTGAGTTACGTAGTTGGTTGTAAACCCATGCTCGATTAGATTTTTCTTACAAAATTCAAGCATCTCTTCGGAAAGATCAAATCCCTCAATATTAAAACCTGATTGCAATAAAGGAATAAGGATGCGTCCTGTTCCTACTGCCGGCTCTAAAATTTTACCTTTAACATCTTTTAATCGCTGTTGATAGTATTCAACATCGCCGAAACTGCATCCTATCGGTTTATCCAATTGATAAACTTGAGCCGATAGAGAGTGATAACTCTGCATAATATCCCTTAGTCTGTACCAATTTTTATGTATCTTATTAAAAAGAAAAAATTATACAAGGCACCAAGGCATCTAGAGTAGGCCTTTACATTACCCTCACACTACTTATCCCCTTATAAAATTTAAGGTTGACAACCTAGTTGAGAATGATTATCTTTTAACTCGTGAATAGTTGAGTGTTTTACTAAACTATTTGCAACGACATTGCTCACATTGCTTCCAGTATTTACTGTGACCAACACTTAATGTGTTGGTCTTTTTTTATTAATAAAAACTGGCTTCACCTTTGGGTCTGGTCTTAAAGCGTCTATGAGCCCATAAGTATTGCTCTGGCGCTCGCATAATCTCAATTTCAATCAGATGATTCATTCTATCTGTATCATTTTGAATATTTTCTGTTGGATAATTATGAAGCTCTTTACCTATAATTAAACTATATTTTTTATCATCATGACCATGGTTACGTACCAATGTTACCGTTAAAGAAGGTGCTCCTGATAACTTTGCTAATATAACAGCGCCTTTTGAAGTAGACGTTTCCTTCACCGAAAAAAATGGTGAAAAGGTGGTTCCTTTTAAGCCAAAATCTTGATCTGGTGCAAACCAAATGGCCTTTCCTTTTTTTAATTCAGTGACCATAAACTTTAAGTTACGTCTATCAATCATACCTTTATTAGAACGGCATCTTGCCCTAGTTTGAATAAACTCCATCGCTTTATTATTATGAGGCCGATACATTGCGTTTACAGGGAAGCACAACCCCATAATACGCCCTCCAAGCTCCAACGACATGGAGTGAATACCAATCAACAAAATACCGGTATGCTTTCGATTAGCCTCAGTAAAATTTGTTATTCCATCGACTTGATAGATATTTTTCAGTCTATTATCGCTCCAAAACCATGCCATGCCAGTTTCGAATAGAGCAATACCTAATGCTGATAAATTTTCCATAACTAGCTTATCGATATCTTTTTTACTTTTATTCGGAAAACATAACTCTAAATTTTTCTTTATTATCGAAACTCTTCTTTTGATAAAAAAACGCGATAGTAATCCTAAATGTTTTCCTAAGAATAAAAGCCACGTGTAAGGTAATTGTACTAATAAAAAAAGAATAAATACGCCTAGCCAAGTAAGAAAATATTTAGGGTGTAACAGATGTAGTGAAAAAGAATTTTTAGCGTACACAAGATTTGTCCTTTCGTCACTTAAAAGACTTCTTTTAAGCTTAAGTTAATTTAGACAACAGTTATTTAAGATAGTTTATTTAAGATAAGTTACTTAGTGAATACCACTTAATAAAATTTATCATTTATCTTATATAAGTTTATTTTAAACGGCTTTTTCCTATTCTTTTCTTAAAGAAAAACTACCAGTCATAGCTTTATTTTCTGATTGCTTTTATTCTAATCTTTTTGGAAAAATATGTAATAGCAAAGTAAGTAAAATTATTTTTATTTTCTTTTTTTATGTATGGTGAATATTTACTAAACTTTAATAATATCAGTTAGAATAAAATTTATTTTTATTAGCAAATAATAGATATAAAAAAACCTCACATCAGTGAGGTTTTTAAGTTATTTCGTCTAGTAAGATACACTTATATAAGTGTCTTTAAGTCTTAGACGCAATAATCCATAATTATTACAGACCGATAACATTAGCAGCTGCTGGACCTTTTGCACCATTTTCAATAGAAAATGATACTTCTTGGCCTTCTTTCAGTGATTTAAAGCTATCGCTTTGAATTGCTGAAAAGTGAACAAATACATCTTTGCTACCATCTTTAGGTGTGATAAAGCCAAAGCCTTTATCGTCGTTAAACCATTTAACTGTACCAGTCATTGTATTAGACATAGAATTTCCTTTAATAAATTTAGTTATGCCATAAGGCTAATTGCGGTTTGATTTCGGATTTTTACTTATGGGTACTATTTGAAGGAATTCGCAACGAAGAGGTATCAAGGATAGCGCTAAACGGTGAACTACTAAAAACTGGACTAACATAAATAGGTCTGTACTTCCAAACCAATGACGCTATTAAGTCATAGAATTTATTTTATAGCAAACTATTTTCACTTTTATTTTTTATAGAAGTGTAAATTTATTTTTTATTTGATTTATTTACCATGAAATTGTTAACTTTTACAAATAGATAGCTATTTATTGGGAATAAGCCTACTAAAAGTAGATACTGATAATTCTACAAAACAATCAATATCTACTGATATATTTATACCATCTACTGTTTTTATTGCTTATTTGCTCAGATTAACTAATAAGATTAGTTAAAATCTGTGATGTTTTAGTCCACAACAAAGAGCCACCTTCATTATCATAGACATAACGTTGTGCATGGGGAAAACGTTGAGACAATAACTTGCCAAAATCAGGTGAGTGAACAGTACTCGTATCCTTTAGTCCATACCATAATGTTGTAGGTGTGCTAATCATTTCAGGAGTAAATCCCCAAGGTTGCATCGTGATTAATAAATCTTGAGCATAGCCCTTATTTCCATATTTAAATGCTTCTTTCATACAAGCTTGATAAACAGGAAAAAATTTATTTTCTTGATAAAGAGCCAAATCAACATCAGCACTATAATTCAGAATAAAATCCATTAACCAGTCAGCGGTGATATTTTCAGTGATCCAGATCTTTAATCCATCAGGATCGAATAATGCCTGTTGTTGCATATTAACCACATCACTGGACAACAGTTTTTTTATTTCAGGATAATCTAGTTGATCTTGACCAGCAACAATTGCCAGCTTATCCACTTTACCATAGTAACAAATGGCCATTGCAAAAACAGCACCTTGAGAGAATCCTATCACACTGATATTCTTAATATTAAGATATGCTAATAAGAATAATACATCGCTAGAAAACGATTTTAATGTCTTTTTAGGATCAAAAGTTGATTCACCTAAACCAGGACGAGTCGGTGTAATAAGTCGAATATTTAACTTAGTTAACAGATCAGCATCCATACTTAATAGCCCACTCATCCCTGCACCTGTGCAGAATAATACCGGTTGACCATCTGATGGGCCAGATTGATACCAAGTTAACGTTCGATTATCTGGTAATAACAATGCATGTTTTTCGGCACTTGTAACTTTCATTAGACTGTATCCAAAATTAATTTATAGATAGAATACCCGTCATTAAAAAAATGATAGATATAATAAGTATTTTTCAGTTTCTTATTAAAACTGATATTAAAATTAATATTGAAACTAGCTAAGGATAAGATTTCATTTTAACTCTCAGTATGCATTGATTTATACAGTTATATTTTATCTGAGATAAAATAATCAATATTTAGATATCCTAACAAACTGCCGATAAAAAATATATAACTACTTAAAAATAAAGGCGAGTCTAGCTCGCCTTTATCTCAATAAATAATCATTAAATTATTTTACTATTTTACAAGTACGCCCTGTATCTTCAGCAATACGATCATTGACTATTTCATCTTCTGACATCGTCGCTAAATTGAACTCTTCACTACCTTTACCCCACAGTTGGAAACTTTCTCCAACATAACGCGCACCACTTGCAGCGACTGCGGATTTTAACACGATTAATTCATCATTATAATCCATTACGGCCAAATCATCATTAGGGAAAGAAACTCTGATTTTTTGCCCTTCACAGTCGTAAGTTTCTGTTTTAGCAGCTAATGCAGGTGTTGCAATAATTGAAGTTAATAAAGCAATTGCAGAGATAGAAAGTAATTTACGCATTTACATCTCCTAAAATAATTAAAGTAACTATGGTTAGTCCAATTAGGTTAGATAGCTTTTATAAAATAAAAAATAAGATATCTCCGTATTTAATTATAGGGGTAATATAAAGAAATAAGCGATTTTCTAAGCAATTATTTCCCACTGTATAATAGTCTAGATTAGTTTTACTAGCTTAATTTTTAAGGATAAACCAACTCAAATACATAACTTTACATTATTGTTATTAACTTTTACCTTAATTAGAGTAACAGAATCTGCCTAATATGATATTATTGTCAAATAATAATTTGATTAATTTTCAATAGATTAATCTAATAATATCGATAAAGTGAAATAGTGGGAAGATCAATGCTTCAAGAAAATGTAGTTAAAGATATCATTGTTTGGATCGAGCAAAACTTAGATTCACGTTTATCATTAGATATTATTGCTGAAAAATCAGGCTATACCAAGTGGCACTTCCAGCGCTTATTTAAAGCATATACAGGAATATCTTTAGGCAAATATGTCCTAGCACGCCGTTTATCTTGTGGCGCTTATGCGTTGAGGATCACTCGTAGTAGCCTTTTAGATATTTCTTTAAAATACCATTTTGATTCGCAACAAACGTTTTGTCGTGCGTTTAAAAAACAATTTAATATCACCCCTTCTGAATATAGGAAAAAGCAAGGTTGGGATATTAGTGAGCTTATCTTTCCAGCATTAGAAACTGTTGAACTTAAAGCAAAATATGAAGTAATGACCTTACCTTCTAAAGAGTTGATAGGTATGGCTCATCAATACAATAAAAATATTTCAGCATGGAATTATGATAAGAAAAAATTTAGAAAAGAATTTTGGAAGAAGTTTTTAAAAGAAATACATACCATCCCTACAGAAATGTATGCCACACATCGTGCTTCTGCAGGCTCGCTAGATGATACGACTTATATTTATACAACAGCAGTAAGTAAAGAACAATTAACAAGCTCTGCTAATATTTCCACTATGTCTAAAGTAGAATTACCCAATGGGAAATATTTAGTTATTACTTTTGAGATGGATAATATTTTAGATTCCCTCACCGGGTATGATGATATTATTTATACTGTATATACCAAAGTATTGCCAAAGATGAATTTGCTACGTCGATCTGGTCCAGATATTGAGCGCTATACCTTAAAACAATCGGTTAGCTATGATAAGTTAATCGGCCATAGTGAGCAGCATCTACAAGAAATTAGTTACTATATTCCTGTTCTTTAGTCGCTAATAGAAATAAAAAGATCTCAATCTGATTACGCATCTTGAGATCTTTTTAATATTTATAATACGTTAAAACAATTAATCTTTTTTAGATTGATTAGCAAAAAAGATCTCATCTTGTATATTTTTAGTTTTAAGAGTAAAGAGTTGATTAGTTAAGTTTTCAGTTAGTTGCTCTGCATCAGCCATTACACGTAAATTAAATTCATTCAGCATGTTATCCGCTGCTACTTTATTCTTTTTACTCAGTGACAAATAGTTAGCCTCCATTTCTTTTTGTTCTAATGCTGTTTTAGCTTCCCATTCTTGGTATGCTTTTTTAACAATAGGAGCAAATTGAGGATAATCTGTCATTACTAATGTTTGTAACTTACGATATTTCCAATAGATAGAGTCATTATCTGCTTTATCTGTTCCAATAGCATAGTGTTGCGGATATGCTTTTAATCCACTGTAATAAGGAACAAAAGCGGTTAGATCAGCCATTCCCAAACCAACATAAGTCACTTCACCAATCTCTTGCGGTAATTCAGGCCTTACTTGCATCACATGAGATTCATAAGTACGAAACACACTTATTGGTCGCCATGGTTCATTGCCATTCAATCCATTGGTATAAGGATCATGTTCTGTACCGTCAAAATGGTTGCGTAACATCGCTTTGGCGTCTTCTACTGATACTTTTTTCTCCGGTGTCAGCATAGGCGCAAATTGACGACCATCTGCCACATTCTGTTTCAGAGAAGGGTTAAATTGTTGCTGGATAACCCAAACCCTCGGGTAATTATAAGTGAGATCACGTTCATCATCACGCGTATAGGCTTTAGAAAAATTAAATTCGCCATCAGTGGCAGGATCATAAAGTCCTTTTTCTATTGCAAACTCAACTAAGTTTTTAGAACCTAAATTATCATTACTATCTATATGGTAGGCCTGTAAACGCCCTTGATTACCCGTCGCAAAATATTTATCTTTTGGTAGTTTTTGCGCCATCCATTGATGACCTGTACCTGTTTCTAGGTACCACACCTCATTTTTATCAACGACGGCAACCCCAAACCCTTCTCCCGCACCTTGTGTTTCGATGATGTTCCCCAGTAATTCAATTGCTTCACGGGCAGTTTTTGCCCTTGAGAGTAAAATATCTGGAATATCATCTTCAGTGATCCCCGTATCTTCAACATAAGGATCGAATGCCAATGCTTTAGGTGAGGCAAAAATAGATTCTGTACCACTCACCCCAACGCCTAGCTCATTAAAACCCGTTGCACCATGCAATTGAGTTTTCCAATTAGGTACAGTGGTATAACGTAATGAGTGTTTAGGTAGTGGATAAGTAAAGTTATTAGCGCCATGATGGGCTTGAGTGCTATAAATGCCAGTCTGATTACTTTTAGCTGGATGAATAACAAAATGTTGTGCTTTTAAAGCATCACTATCTGCGCTACGAGCTACAATCAAAGAGCCGTCATTAGTTGCTTCACTCCCTGCTAATAACGTTGTGCAGGCCAGAGCCGAAGAAACTAATGCGATATTAATTGACAAAGCGATAACAGCTTTTTTAAATAAAAACATATAATGCCTCATTTGCTTGTTATTTATAATTTATATCTCAATTAATTATCTCTATTTTAGAGTAAAAAACTTGATATTTTTTGGTCTGCAGAATATTAGCAATGAGAAACAATCAATTACCGTGATTAACATCTCAATGATTAACTATTTAAAAAATAAAAATCGCATCAGCCTAACAACCATTTTTTATAGTGCATATAAAATCAAATAATATTATATGATGTAGTCAAATATTAAAAAATATCGCAAACTATGTTGGTTGAATTGTGTATTAAAATATAATCATATGATATATCGTTAATAAAAAAACGTATTTATTTACCTAAAATATAATTATAAATTTATTATTTTATTTTTAATTATGTTTATACCAAGAACTTTTTATTCCCTATAAACTGATATATTTGATTATTGCTTTTATCACAAAAGTCTTTTGCTTTATAGCTTGTTTTTAGAACAATAAAAAAGACTATACTGTCCACCATGACGATGAGGCACCCAATAAGGTGTCACAAATATCAACTTAATTCCCCTACTGTTATTACCTTTCAGGAGAGATGTATGAGTGTTCCCGTTTTAGGTCTTGGTACTTTTCGTTTAAAAGACGATGCGGTTATAAATTCTGTAAAAACTGCACTAGAACTAGGTTATCGTGCTATTGATACAGCACAAATTTATGAAAATGAAGCTGCTATAGGACAAGCTATTGCAGAAAGTGGTATATCTCGCGACGCGCTTTACATCACAACAAAAATTTGGGTAGAAAATTTAAGTAAAGATAAATTAATTCCTAGTTTGAAACAAAGCTTAAGTGATTTACAAACAGATTATGTTGACTTAACTCTAGTACACTGGCCATCGCCAAATGATGCAGTTTCTGTTAAAGAATTTATGCAGGAGTTATTAGCTGCGAAAAAGATGGGATTAACGCGAGAAATTGGTATTTCAAATTTTACCATTCCATTAATGGAACAAGCTATTGCTGCCGTTGGTGTTGAAAATATCGCAACAAACCAAATCGAATTATCACCTTATTTACAAAATCATAAAGTGGTAAATTGGGCTAAACAGCATGGCATTCATATTACATCTTATATGACTCTAGCTTACGGAAAAGCATTAAAAGATGAAACAATACAAACCATTGCTAAAAAACACAATGCAACACCAGCACAAATCATTTTAGCTTGGGCGATGAATGAAGGTTATTCTGTTATTCCATCTTCAACAAAACGTGAAAATTTAGCCAGTAATTTACTCAGCGTAAATATCAAATTGGATAGTGAAGATAAACAAGCGATTGCAAAGTTAGATTGTCATGATCGTTTAGTTAGCCCAGAAGGTTTAGCGCCTCATTGGGATTAAGATTAACCAATTTAAATCGTAATATAGGTGATATTATTTTTATCACCTATATATCTTAACCTACTTTTTTAGCAATATACTCACTCAGAGAATCAATAAATACACGGATGCGTTGGCTAACCACTTTTTCACTATAATAAACGGCATTAAAAGGCATAGCTATAGGTCGCAGCTTATCGGGGAATAATTCGATAAATCGACCATTTTCGATATCATTAACCACCATAAAATCGGAAAGGCAAGCAATACCATTACCTTCGAGACACAATTGTCTTATCGTTTCTCCACTATTCGACGATATTCCCATAGGAGCATCTAATAATTGTCCATTATCTCGCTCAATAGGCCATGTGTTTAGTGATACTGGTTCAGTAAAAGTTAGACAAGTATGGTCAAGCAGATCTTCTGCGATTTTAGGCTGTCCATAACGGGCGAGATAATCAGGGGTCGCAACGATTTTTCGATAACTATTCAATAGTGGTTTTGCCCGTAAACTGGAATCCGTTAAATTACCGACTCTAATCGCGATATCTACTTTACGTTCAATAAGATTAATAAATGTTTCAGATGAAACTAAAGAGAGGGCTATTTGAGGATATTTTTGCTGAAATTGTTTAATAAAAGGCACCAGTAGATGCAAAACAACCGGCGTTGCGGCATCAATACGTAATAGACCCTGTGGTGTTTTTTGTGTATTAATTAATTCATCTTCAGCTAATTTCATATCTTGTAAGATAACTTGCATACGATGAAAGTAATGCTCCCCCTCTTCCGTTAAACTCAATTGTCGCGTAGTCCGATTTAATAAATTAACGCCTAGCTTTGACTCAAGTTTTTTTACTGTACGACTAACAGCAGAATTGGCTAATGCTAATTTTTCTGCAGCACGTGTAAAACTACCACTTTCAACTACTGCAATAAAAACTTGGACTTCTTCTGAAGTGGCTTTCATGACTGACCTTAGAAACGAGTGAATAATAACCTAATGGTGAATCACTCTTATTATATAATATATACGCTAATTGCTTTAAAAAATTATTTCCATATCTTTATAGTTAGTTTCTCTCAAGCAATTAGCGATATATTATCTGACACTTTATTCATTATTAATAAAGCGCATAAGCTGTTGTCGAAGTTGTTTATTATCTTGCTTTAATCGTTCATTTTCATCCAACAATGTCAAGGCGATTGCAATACCATGCCAATCCAATGCTAACTCTCGATGAAGTTTTAACGCCCGATGTACAACAACAACTGCATCATCATTGAAAAACCACTCCTGGGTGGTAATTTCTACAGGCTCAATAACCCCTAATTCAACAATTTCTTGAAGTTCCTCTTTGGAAACACCAGTATGATGACAAAGCTCAGTCATAGTAAATATTGTTGTTAATTGTGCCATTATTTATTCTCCCAGTTTTTACGTGGATTATAATCGGCTTGGGCTTCGGCGAGTTGTTGCCATAATGAATGTGTTTTTTCATCTACTTTAGGTGGCATGACGACTTTCAAAATGGCATAGAGATCACCACTTTTTTGCTTGCTTACTAAGCCTTTTCCTTTAATTCTCAGGCGTTGACCTGCCTGACTAGCGGGAGGAATAGTAAGTAAAATTTTATCTTTAAGTGTAGGAATAGCAATTTTAGTACCTAATGCGGCTTCCCAAGGTGCAATAGGAACCACAATTTCAAGATCATGCCCTTTTACATCAAATAATGGGTGAGGTGCAATACGGATAGTTAGCCATAAATCACCATTTTCTCCGCCATTCTCCCCAGCAGTACCTTGGCCTTTTAAACGAATACGTTGTCCATCAACAACACCGGCAGGAATTTTGACATTCAAGGTCTTAGGAATTTCTTTCTCTATCATGCCAAAGACATTATAAACCGGTAAATGATAGCTAATGGTACGCTTATGTTCTTCTTGTGCTTCTTCAAGAAAAACCGGTAATTCAATTTCTAGATCTTGTCCACGTTGTCTAGGTGCTTGACGTGAATGGCGCCCTTCAAAAGGTGAGCCTTGACCAAAGAAAGAAGCATAAAGATCGTCAAAATCTTCCTGACTAAAACTTTGTTGGTTTGAATGTGAATTGTTGTGCTGTGTAAATTGTTTAAATTTCGGATCATTGCGGTGAGCCCAAAGTTCGTCATATTCAGCTCTACGCTGTTCATCACCAAGAATTTCCCAAGCTTGCGCTATTTCTTTAAAACGCTCCTCAGCATCTGGCTCTTTACTTACATCTGGGTGATATTTTTTCGCTAAACGGCGATAAGCAGTTTTAATTGTTTTCATGTCATCAGTGGGTTTTACCCCCATAATGGCGTAATAATCCTTTAATTCCATAGTGATATCTCGATTATGTTAAACATTAAATACCCTACATCTATAGATTATAGGACAGAGAACGCTTTTTTGTTAACCAAAATAAGTTTCATAACTCCCTATTTAAGCTTATTAGAAGACTAAACTTAAAAAATCTTTTATTTATTAAAATATTTTTAAATAAATAAAAACAAATAGTTAGAGCTAAATCGAATAACTAATCATCTAAATATCATTAAATTGCATTTGAAATACTTCTTTATTGGCGGTAAATTTTGGTCAACGAAGAAATAATTTATCAGGTGATTTATCTCTGTTTTTTATTTTCACTAAGATAAAAAGCAACAAAATAACTGGCAATAATAAGGGAGAAGCAATGAAACGTATCATTATTCCCACAAACTATATTCATATACGAACAACGCCTTTTTGGACAAGGGAGACAGCCCCTAAATCAATCTGGGAGAGACATTTAGACAAAGGCACCCAGCAAGGGGTATACCCTAGATTATCCGTGATGCAAGGCACTATTATTTATTATGCCTATGCCGATCAATATAGCTCAAAACCTACCGAAACCTTAGTGATTAAGGAGGGTGAGTTTGGTGTATTTCCACCAGAAACTTGGCACAGAATTGAAGCACAAACTGAAGACACCGTGTTTAATATCGACTTTTATGTTGACCCCAAAATACTTGCTGAAGGTTAAAAATGACTATGGAAAATGATAATAAAGGTTATTTATTGACACTTATTTGTGATAACAGTGATGATAAAGCAGAGAAAATCTTCCTTAATCCTAAGATACTTTATATTCCTGATGTTGCCGCTAAAGAAATTTTGTTATTAACTAACGAATTAAAGAGCAAAATAGATCTCTCAGCCCAAGCGCTAACTTTAACGCTCACCAATAAAAATAATGGTGTTTCAGTGGATAAAGAATGCGAGATAAAAGATTTACTTGATCCTGATATGGCGAGTCTAATGGTTAAAGATTTAATCAATATCGTCCGTGGTTATGATATGGATGAAGAAGCCAATGTTTGTGGTTGGTAAATTAAAAATTAATCAACAAATTAAAGCAGTCACTATCACACTCTATAATGGAAATAGAGTTAATAAGCTACTAAATGATGAATACAATATCTTATTCATCATTTAGTACATTAACGATTGTTAATAATTAAATTTTTTAATCGTTAATTTAAAAATAAGCTCTAGGACTGGGGCTTATTTTGGTGTATTTAGAAAAATATCATATATAGCAAAATGATATTAACTTATTTTTATTTAACTATTACTCTCAGGCTTAAGTTTAAACATAATGGTTGTAGCCTCAAACTTACCATCAACTGCTTGAGCAAACTCAGGAATTTCACCACTAACTTGCCAACCAAGAAAGCGATATAGACTCACCGTCATACCTTTTGTAATGGTATCTAAAGTTAAAAGTGTTATCCCTCTCTCCCATGCTATTTGTTCAGCCTTTTGCATCAATTGCTGTGCTATTCCTTTATGCCTATGATCAGGGGATACTAATAGTTTGCAAATCTCCCCACGATGTTTGCCATTTGGTTTAGTACATAATTCAAGACCAACAACACCGACTATTTGTCCGTCAATCACTGCAGTAATTAATTTAAACGTATTTGTTGATAATGAGTGATTAACACTAAGCCAATAATTTCTCATATCATCTATTTGAGTTTCTGCGTCAGTATACCCAACACTTGCCCCACCAAGGACACATCTATATAACAATTTGGTGAGTTGTTCTATTTTAATTTCACTTATTTTGTCATCATAACAATAAATCATCATATTGAGTGTCCCCAGTCGTAAATATATTCAACCATAATCTATTCGAAATATTTAGAGGTTACAATAATGCTCAATACTCTTTATACAAACAGAAATTTGAATAATTATGAATAAAACTATTAACTAGGAAATTTTTTAGTGGATCAAAGGAAGTTAAGGAGACTTCAGGAGATGTTAGGAGACATTGAAATGGCGGAGGAGGAGAGATTCGAACTCTCGGATGGTTTCCCATCGGCGGTTTTCAAGACCGCTGCCTTCAGCCGCTCGGCCACCCCTCCGCAATGGGGAGCAATATAAACATCCACGCTTATATTGTAAAGCCCTTATTGTCTTGTTTGGCGTAATTTTAAACGCCCTTTGATTTAACAGCTTAATTTATCAACGATTTACGCATTAGACTTGGGTATTGCGGTTATTTTTGCTAAATTAAATGATTATTTTTGATTGGTTAGAAACACATGTTTGTATTTAACGGACAACAAATCGAGACAGATAGTCACGGTTATTTAAAAAACAGCAATGAATGGACCGAAGAGATGGTGCCAATATTAGCTGAACTTGAAGAAATTGAACTCACAGAGCAACATTGGGAAATTATCCGTTTTGTGCGCCAGTTTTATTTAGAATTTAATACCTCACCGGCGATCCGAATGTTAGTAAAAGCATTAGCACAAAAATATGGCGATGAAAAAGGCAATAGCCGTTATCTATATCGCTTATTCCCTAAAGGTCCTGCTAAACAGGCAACGAAGCTCGCGGGCTTACCTAAACCTGTCAAATGTATTTAATACTAAGATGCATAATGGCGGATTGAAAAGTCTGCCATTTCTTCATATTGGCATGGTGTTGCCGACCAGAATACAATCTTACTCCCTATTGGTCCTCCAGCAGTCAACCAATCTTCTATTTTTCTCAGTACCTGCTCTTCAGCAAAAGCTCTGATCCCCACACTGCCATCATCACGATTCCACACATAACCCGTAATAGGCTGCTTTTTCATCCATTGATAAGTATGAAAGCGGAAACCGACACCTTGTACACGACCTTGAATAATATATTCTCTACCAACCTTCATTTACCTACCCTCCAAACTTATATGTAACGCAAAAATTCCGATAAGATTGTTGTCTTTTCTTTATACAATAGATAATCTGATTTTGTGAGGTTTGCATTTACACTGGATAACGACGTGTTTAATTTTGTTACACCTTGAAATTTCACTTTATGCCCTCATATACAGAAATTAATAAAGCAAGGTTTTACGGAGGTGATAAATGATGATCGCCAGCAAATTTGGAATAGGCCAGCAGGTTAGACATAAACTACTCGGTTATTTAGGTGTAGTTGTTGATGTGGATGCTGAATATTCCCTTGATCAACCTAACGAGGATGATATTGCATCTAATATGACCTTGCGATCAGCGCCTTGGTATCATGTTGTCATGGAAGATGATGAAGGACAACCTGTTCATACCTATTTAGCTGAAGCTCAAATAACTTATGAACTCTCAGATGAGCATTTAGATAATGACTCAATGGATGAGTTGTCACAATCAATCCGCAACCAATTACAGGCTCCGCGATTAAGAAACTAATTTTCTTCCATTCTTAACCTTAATGATAATCGCCGAATACATTTCGGCGATTTTACTCTGCCTATTACCAAGGCAATCCATGGGCTTCTATCTCTTTTTTAGGACAGCGATCCATAACCACACGCAACCCCGATTGTTCAGCTAATGCTTTTGCTTCTTCATTGATCACACCTATCTGTAACCATAAAACTTTAGCATTAATTTTAATCGCTTCTTTGGCAATCTCGAGCGCTGCTGCTGATTGACGAAATACATCTACCATATCAATCGCCACAGGAATATCTTGCAAATGACCATAACATTGCTGGCCTAATATTGTTTCCCCTGCCATACCCGGATTAACGGGGATCACCTCATAGCCTTGCTCTAATAAGAATTTCATGACTTTATAACTAGGGCGATCTTCTTTATGACTTGCACCAACCAGTGCAATTGTTTTGACACTTCTTAGAATGTCATAAATCTCTGAATCAACCATTTATATGCTCCGTTATCAGCAGGAAGATTGAAAATCTTATGATACATCATAGTATCTTGTTCCGCTCATAGCTTGTAAGATAAAAAAAAGGTATGTTGACAACTGGAATAATAACTGTATTTATTTTTAAAGGTAGCAAATGGAACAAATTGACCGCACACTCGCCACAGAAAAAAATATTGCGTTAGTTGCACATGATCACTGTAAAAGCTCATTGCTTGAATGGGTTAAAAACAACAGTGAACAGCTTTCTCACCATAAGTTATTTGCCACAGGAACAACAGGAAATCTGGTTAATCACCATACAGGATTAGAGGTCACTCAGATGTTAAGTGGCCCCATGGGAGGTGATCAACAAATTGGTGCTATGATCGCAGAAAAGAAAATTGATATTCTTATTTTCTTTTGGGATCCACTCAATGCCGTTCCTCATGATCCAGATGTGAAAGCGCTGTTACGCCTAGCAACAGTCTGGAATATTCCCGTAGCAACCAATCGTGCGACGGCTAATTTTCTTATTTCGTCCCCTCTTTTTTCACAAGAGTCAAAAATTAAAATTCCCGACTATGAAGGTTATTTAAAAGAACGTTTAAAATAATGCCTTATGGTTTTTTTTGCGTAGGGACACCTTGAGATTTTAACTCTGACACAAAACAAGATGGTTGTTGTTTATTAAATAATAACCATACTTGTTTTTTTGCTCTTGTTAATGCCACATACATTAATCGGCGCTCTTCAGCATCAGGATAGTCTTCAACAGGGGGTAATAAAGCGGTTTCTATAATAGACTCTCTTGCCGGAGCTGGAAATCCGTCTTTACCCGATTGTAAACCTAATATAATCACATAATCAGCTTGTTGACCTTTTGAAGCATGAAAAGTCATAAACTGTAATTTTAATTTAGGCCAGCGCGTTTTCGCCTTTTTCAATAAATCAGGTTGTAAGTAATGATAACGCGCTAATAAAAGGATCGTTTCATCGTCACTGACATAACCACTCATTTTATTTAATAAACTTTCTAATTGATCATCCGGCAATAATACAACGGCTTTTTTATTACCTTTTGTTAAGCTATTTAAAGGCTTAGCTAATTGATTAGGATTTTGTTGAATAAATGTATTGGCAACGTCACCTATAGTCGAATTAAAACGATAAGTGGTATCTAATGCACACTCAGCACCATCACCAAAAGATTGATGAAACGCTGTTGTTAGTAATAATTCAGCCCCACTAAAGCGATAAATAGCTTGCCAGTCATCACCAACTGCAAATAATGAAGTTTGTGTATTTTGTTGTTTTAACGCATTTAATAGTGCTGCTCTTAGTGGTGAAATATCTTGGAATTCATCCACCAGAATATGTTTCCAAGGACTGACGAAACGCCCTTTTTCTATCAGATTAATGGCTTGATGTAATAGCCCTGAAAAATCAATGGCATTCTCTTCTTTTAATGCGGTTTTCCATGCCTTTAACAGTGGTGCTAATAGTTTTAAATACTTTTTAAATGCATCCGTATATTCTGCAGGCACAGAATCAATCATTGTTTTTTGGCTACCACCTTGCATTCTTAATAAACTGATCCACCGCTCTAACCTTACGGCAACTTGATTTTCTAATTTTTTATCATGCCAAAACTCCCCATCAGGGATTTCCCATGCTAGCTCTTCAGATAACCACTCACGCCAGCCTTTCGCTTGTGCTTTTTTCTGCTGACACTGCTCACGCCACTGCGTTAACAATAGTGTTCTTCTCTTTTCACTATTGATTTCTAATTCGCTGATCTTGGGTTGTTTTTTAGTTGACTGTTGGATAATAAATAATGCCAATGCATGAAAGGTTTTCGCCGTAATATCAGCGTTTAAGCGCTCAGATAAACGTTGGTTCATCTCTTCAGCGGCTTTACGTCCAAAAGCCAATAGTAGAATTTGTTCAGAGGTTGCTAGTTTACGACGTAACAGCCACCCTGCTCTTGCCACTAGTACCGACGTTTTACCACTACCAGCACCCGCTAATACCAATATATTATCTTCACTGTTGATAACGGCTTTACATTGCGATTCATTTAAAGGCGATGTTTCAATGGTAGTAAAAAACTCCGCATGCTCTGTCAACATACGGGTGATCCATTGCTCATTTTCTTGCGCAATTAATGCCTTACCTTGCTGTAACCACTGTAAACAGCGTTGATAATGCACCTTACAGTTATCAAATTGAGCAAGTCGTTCCAGAGGAAGAGGAATAGCAGAAAAACTTTCTTGGATAGACTGTTGAATACCGGCTAACTGGTTTTGTTTTATCCATTTATCGCTTTGAATTATATCTTGGATAGAAGAGAGTTGCTTTTCAAGTACTTGCGCCGTTATCTCACTCATCTCTTGGCTCCATATTTGCCAAGTTTGATAGAGATAGCGGTAAAATTGTTGCGTTTCTTCCCAGTCCGTTCCATGCAAACGAACCACTTTATTGTCGGGCAGTAAAAACTCTAACTCTCCCCACACAATGCCTTTTTTACAAAAAATGTCGATCAATTCATTAAAAGGAATTAAATATTGATGCTTTTCACCACTGACCTCAATACCCGCATTTAACAATTTTACCCTGTTATAAGGATGCTGAGCTAAACGTTGTCCCATTGGGGTTGATTTCAGTTCCATTCTGTAATTCCTACAATAAATAACAAATAGTCTGTCGTTAAACTCTTTTTTATCTGTAATAAACCCTATATTCTAAGAGGTAATTATCTCCATCTTGTTTATTTAAGGGCTTTTTGTGTTCAATTTGTTTAATGGCGCCCGCCGATTTATCTATAATAGCCACTTTTTATATTATATTCGCATAATAATCGCACTTACGGGAACGACTTTATTTCCATGGGCTTTAGGACAAGAACCAAAATATACTATACCTCTTACATTAGGTGTTGTCGCAGCCGCATTAACTGACTTAGATGATAGGCTTGTGGGCCGCTTAAGAAACCTTGTGATCACCTTATGTTGTTTCTTATTAGCATCAACATCCATCGGATTACTCTACCCTTACCCTATTTTATTCTTTTGTGGTCTTGCTATCTCCACTTGGGGGTTTATTTTATTAGGCGCCTTGGGTCAGCGTTATGCTACCATCGCCTTTGGTGCGCTATTAATCGCTATTTATACCATGTTAGGTATGCCGATTTTCCCAGAATGGCATGAACAACCTATTTGGCTCCTTTTAGGCGCGATTTGGTACAATTTGCTTACCTTAATTGGTCACCTACTTTTCCCTATTCGTCCCGTTCAAGATAGCCTTACGCGTTATTATCAGCAGCTTTCCGCTTATCTAGAAGCCAAGGCCGCATTATTTGATCCCGATATTGAAGGTGATCAACAGCAATTACTGTATAACTTGGCATTGGCTAATAATCAGTTAATTGAGGCAATGAGCCAAACTAAACTAACATTACTAAGCCGTTTAAAAGGTGATAGGGGCCAGCGTAGCAGTCGTTTCACATTGCATTATTACTTTGTGGCTCAAGATATTCATGAACGGGCCAGCTCTTCTCATATTCAATATCAATTACTGAGTGATAGATTACGCCACAGTGATGTCCTTTTCCGCTTTCAGCGCTTACTGTCAATGCAAGCAAGAGCCTGCGAACAAGTCGCTCAATCTATTCTTTGGCATAAAAAGTACCAACATAATCCTCATTTTGAACGTGCAATCACTCATTTAGAAAATGCACTTAATAATGTAAAAAACAGTACTTCTGATCCACAAATTATTGCGCCACTCTATAATTTATTACAAAACTTACAGGGCATCGATGCTTTATTAAAAAGTATTAGTACAGAGCAATATCAAATCTCTCATGACCAAAAAGAAGAAACTCAGTTATCTGATGAAGGGCTTACTGGGTGGCGAGATATCGTGCTAAGAATAAAAGGTCACTTAACACCAAAATCAGCCCTATTTAGACATGCAGTACGAATGTCACTTGTCTTATGTATAGGTTATGTGATCATCCAGTTTTTTGATTTGCATCGAGGGTACTGGATTTTATTAACCAGTTTGTTTGTTTGTCAGCCTAACTATAATGCGACACGTAGACGATTAACATTACGGGTCAGTGGCACTATTATTGGTATTTTAATTGGTTTCCCTATTCTCTATTTTGTGCCTTCCATTGAAGGTCAATTAGTACTTATTGTTGTGACAGGTACGCTCTTTTTTGCTTTCCGAACCGTACAATACGCTCATGCCACTTTGTTTATCACCCTACTCGTTTTATTAAGTTTTAATTTATTAGGTGAAGGCTATGATGTCGCACTACCGCGGATCATTGATACGTTAATTGGTTGTGCTATTGCCTGGTTTGCAGTCAGTTTTATTTGGCCGGATTGGAAGTTCCGTCAGTTGCCATTGCTCATCCAAAAAACCATGACCAATAACTGCTACTATCTTGATGCGATCCTCATTCAGTATTATCAAGGAAGAGATAATAGCGTTAATTATCGTATTGCACGTCGTAATGCACATAGCAGTGATGGTGAGTTAGCATCTTTAATTTCTAACATGTCATCAGAGCCTAAAAGCTTTCAAACCTCTCAAGAAGAAGCATTTAAATTACTTTGTTTAAATCATACTTTACTGAGCTATATTTCAGCGTTAGGTGTTCATCGTTGCAAAATTGAAGATGAAGCAGTACTCACCCTGCTTAATGATACTGTCTGTTATATTGATTCAGCGTTGAGACGTAAAAAACCACAAGATAATGATTTTATACAATCTCACGATCAACTTATCGCACGTGTTAATGCACAACCAAGTTCAGATAACGCCCGTATTCAATTAGTGTTAACGCAAATACGCTTGTTACTGGATTTACTGCCACAAATTGTCAATTGCATTGAGCTAATTGAGCAAACAGAATGGCAAAACGATAAAGATAAATTAGCTACAGCTTGATGGATAAAAAGTTATTTTCTCTAATTTCTATTAGAACCTTAGAGAAAATAACAGACTCTATTGGCTTAAGTTTGCTCTTATTCCGTTATTCCTGTTCATTCTAATGTACTCAAGTCCGAGTACTGTAGTTTAATAGGATTTAACGGATAACTCTTTATACCAATTTAACAATTCCATTTTTAATTGATTAGGTAACACAGACCGATGACAGCCAACAATAGCACCTGCTAACGCAAGCAATAAGTCGCTATTTCCTTGCTTAGGTTGCGCAATCAGTTTTAAATAACATGCCTTCGCACCGATCGTACGTAATTCCTCGATACGGTTAATCCCAACTTGATTCAGCTTTTTCTCTAATGCTATGCCCAAATTGGGTAAATCTTTGATACGACGAGGCTGCTTTTGCTGCCCTAAAAACTCCTGAGTACTATAGTGATATGCAAAATCGATATATTGATTGAGCTTAGCGCTATTACGCCATATTGCTTGCGTAATACGATAATAGCGCAATGTAATGGGGATACCTTTTTTTAGATAGACGTATGCATCCATGTTGTTTGCTTTATAGAGTGTTTCAACAAAACCACTCCCTTTTAAATAAAATTCATTATCAGCAGTAATCGCAAAGATAACCTCATCAACCATTAAGCTATAACCGCCGAATTGAGACTTCTTACTTAACTTTCCATATTCTGCTACGCGCGATAATAAATGAGCCTTCCTTTGCTCAGGTAAAATTGACATCAGATCTCCAAACCACAAAAAATATTTTTTATCTTAAAATTCAAATATATGACTGTATTCTTGATGGTTAAGACAATAAATAAATGTCCTTTTTTTGCCAATAGTTACCCGCTCAAAAATATGAATTTACATAAATTTTGAGAGCAACTTTCAAAAAATTGATCTTGATTTAAGTGAAACTCAGGTATACTGTATATACGTACAGTACATATTGAACGAGGTAAATATGAAACTCTCAACATCATCTTTGGCAAGACAAAATGGCCTTTTCCAAGAGATCTCTACTGAGGTATTACCTCTCTCTATGGCCTCCGATACAATTACAACAACAATGCCCGATAATAGACAAGGCATGGTAAGTGAACTGCTTTACCAAAATCCCTTGATGATTAACCACATCTTACTACCTCTGTTAAAACAGTATAGCCATGAATCACGTTGGTTACTGTGGTTAAGTCCACAACAAAAATTAAATCGTAGTTGGTTAAAAGAAACCGGCTTACCCCTGAATAAAATCATTCAACTCAATCATGTTGATTCAATTAATACTGTGGAATTAATGGAAAAAGCGCTACTAAGTGGAAACTACAGTGTAGTATTGGGTTGGTTACCAGAAATATCGTCAGAAGAGATGAAAAGATTAGAATATGCTGCCAGCATCGGTAAAGCGTTAGGTTTTATCATGCGACAACAAAACAGTAATCATATCCAAATAGAAAACAATAATTCCTCTAAACGACATTTAAACTCGATAAAAATTCATTCAAATCACTACCATTAGTGAAATTTAAGAGTTTTCCTAATACTCATAACGCAACATTATCATTTAAGATAAGTCATAATCAATTGTAACTTAAATCATATGGTTACAAGAAATTTAACAAAAATATAGAATAATTCTTATTGTGAATAACGGCCGATCTTTTTAAAATTTTAAGTCGAATTTTAAAGGGATACTTGTAACTTTTTAAGTTCATTGTAGACTTTATATCGTTAAGGTTATGCTTTAAATCCCGTTTTTGGGGATCATCATTTGATGAAAGCATCGAATTCCTAACAATAATTTAACCAAGGGCAAATAATAAGGCTTAAAGCCAAATGCCTAACTTGGATGATAACGAGGCGTAAAATGAAAAAGACAGCTATCGCATTAGCAGTGGCAGTGGCAGCTTTCGCAACTGCAGCGCAAGCAGCTCCAAAAGACAATACTTGGTATACCGGTGGTAAATTAGGTTGGTCTCAGTATCAAAGTACTGGTAACAATTGGGACGGCGTGAATATCGGTAACGGTAGCACACACAAAGACCAAATTGGTGCTGGTGCATTTGCTGGTTATCAGTACAACCAATACTTAGGTTTTGAACTGGGTTATGACTGGTTAGGTCGTATGGCTTATAAAGGTTCATACAACAACGGTGCATTCAAAGCTCAAGGTATCCAATTAACCACTAAATTAAGCTATCCAGTAATGGATGACTTAGACGTTTATACACGTTTAGGTGGTATGGTATGGCGTGCAGATTCAACTGCAACTATTAATGCAACTTCAGCAGGAACTCAAAAACGTTTCTCTGAAAATGATACTGGCGTTTCTCCAGTATTCGCATTAGGTACTGAATACGCGATCACTCCTAACATTGCTACTCGTCTTGAGTATCAGTGGATCAACAACATCGGTGATAAAGGTACTCTGAACGCTCGTCCAGACAATGGTATGCTGAGTGTTGGTGTTGCTTACCGTTTCAACCAAGAAACTCCAGCTCCAGTTGTTGAGCCAGCTCCAGTAGTTGCTCCAGCTCCAGTTGTTGAGAACAAAACCTTTACTCTGCGTTCAGACGTTCTGTTCAACTACAACAAATCTTCTCTGAAAGCTGAAGGTCAAGAAGCACTGAATGGTCTGTACAACGAATTAGCTAACATCGACCCAACTCAAGGTCGTGTCGTAGTTATCGGTTACACTGACCGTATCGGTTCTCAAAACTACAACCTGCCTCTGTCAGAAAAACGTGCTCAATCTGTAGTTGATTACCTGGTATCTAAAGGTATTCCTGCAAACAGCATCTCTGCAGAAGGTCGTGGTAAAGAAAACCCAGTAACTGGCAACACTTGTGACAACATCAAAGCTCGTGCAGCTCTGATCGATTGCTTAGCGCCAGACCGTCGTGTAGAAATCGAAATCCAAGGTACAACTGAAGTTGTTGTTCAACCTGGTCAATAATTCAAATAGTAGAGACATCTACTGTAATGAATTCTAAAAAAACCCTGCTTCGGCAGGGTTTTTCTTTTGATGATGACTTTAAATAATTAGCAGAGATATTCTCTATACCTCTTAAGTTAACGCTATACTGATGATCTCTCGATAATAAACAACGCTATTGTCATCTACTCTTTTTTCTGTTTGTCTCGTTCTAGTAACTCAATTAGGCCATCTTTTAGGTGATGTACTTTTAGTGCATACTGCTCTTTTCGCTCCGCATCTTCGATAAGCTGGACAATCGTTTCTGATAATGTCAAACCTCGGCGCTGAGATAGTGCTGATAGGCGTTGCCAAACTTTAAAAGTTAAATCGATAGATTTTTTACGCGTATGCTGATGTTCAGCATTAAAATAACGCTTTCTTCGAGCACGAATAGTTTGCTTCATTCTATTCGATAACTCAGGGTTCATATGTAAGTTGATCCATTCAAGCACTTTTAATGGTTGAGATTCAAGGCGTAATAGTTGCTCAACCACTTCATCGGCGGCGCTTTTTTCAACATAACGGGTGATTAATTCACCTTCGCGATGTTTTTTTACCAAATAAGCCCACTTCCAGCCACATTCTAGATTTTCTAACTGTTGATATTTCATACAAATCACCGTGACAACGTAACTATATACTAGCATATCAACAATTTTGCCAAAAAACTGCCTTAAACCGAATATTTTTGCTTAAATTATCACCAAAAAAGATAAGTAGCTTTTGTTACCTCCCACCGACAAATGTCAGAAGGGATAGTTTTCTAACCACGTTGTGATAGAATCGTGCGTCGCTATAATAAAACAATACATTCAATTTAATAGGTTATAGCAAAAGTAATGGCAACGTATATTCCCGGCCAAAAGTATAGACATAATATAACTGTCAATAGCTGTCTTATTGCAGGATAGATACCAGCTATTAACGCTTTATGTTAACTTCCATGTTCACTACTCAATAATAAAAACGGTAACCTTGAAAAACAACGAATTAGAATGGCAGGCGTTACGCCCAGATTACGCCTCCTACCAGACTTTCTTTCAAACAGCATCGCAATTGCCTGCATCTTCACTTCGTGAGGTTCAACCTCGCTTGTATGAAAGCTTACAGTGGCTAAATAATGCAGAAGCAGGCCAATTTATGCTGTTAAAAGCAGAAGATTCTACTGCTTATTTCGAAACACTCGCTGATACATTACAACAAGCAGAGATAAAAACTTATCCTGTTGTAGGTGCCTATCAAGCTGAATCTAACCAAATTTATTGGCAAGAAAATGTAGAAGGCTCATTTTCATCATCAAAATCTATTGCTTGTTGCCAATGGATAGAGCCAGAACAACTTTTTGGTTCATTTTATTATCATAAAGATAAGCTCCTCGTTAACCCAGGACTGTTGCATAAAGTCAATGGTGGTATTTTAGTCTTATCCATTAAAACGCTCTTAGCACAACCCTTAATGTGGTTCCGACTGAAAAAGATGGTTGAAGAGCAACGCTTTGAATGGTTAGTGTGGAATGACCATCAAGCCCTTCCTTTGCCTATTGAAGCCATGCCCCTTCACTTGCGTGTTATTTTAGTGGGCGATCGCCTAAGCTTAGAAGAGCTTGAGTTTATGGAGCCTAATATTAGCAGTACGGCACTATATGGCGAATATGAGTACGATATGTATTTAGAAGATGAAACCGCTCTGAGCCAATGGTGTGGTTTTGTTAATGGACTTTGCCAAAAATATCGTCTTCCTTCATTATCTGCTGATGCTTGGCAAGTATTACTTACTCAGGGCGCAAGAGAACATGAAGATCAGCTTATCTTATCTCTCGATCTTGAATTCATATTACGCCAATTGCGTTATGCCATGCGTTTTAATCATGACGCTTATCTTGGTGCTGAGGCGCTTAAAAAAGCGCAAGAAAATCGTTTATGGCGACATAGCTACTTATTAGAACGAAGCCGTGATGAAATATTACAAGGCCAAGTCACTATTCACACGGAAGGTGAAATGGTAGGCCAAATAAACGGTCTTTCTGTCTTAGATTATCCCGGTTATCCCGATCTAATTGGCGAGCCAACTCGTATTACCTGTGTGGCTCATATTGGTGATGGCGAACTGGTCGATATTGAACGAAAAGCAGAATTAGGTGGCAATATCCATGCAAAAGGCATGATGATTATGCAAGCCTACTTAAATTCTGAATTACGATTAGATCAGCCACAACCTTTTAGTGCTTCCGTCGTTTTTGAACAATCTTACGGTGAAGTAGATGGTGATAGTGCCTCACTAGCAGAATTATGTGCGCTAATTAGTACATTGTCACAACACCCAATTGATCAACAAATCGCCGTAACCGGTGCCGTAGATCAATTTGGTCAGGTACAACCTATTGGTGGTGTTAATCAAAAAATTGAAGGCTTTTTTGATATCTGTCAGCAAAGAGGATTAACAGGCTCACAAGGGGTTATTATACCGCTGGCGAACGTGCGACATCTGGTTTTAAACGAGAGCGTGATACAAGCCGTCAAAGAAAATAAATTCCATATTTGGCCAGTTGTCCATGTTGCAGAAGCAATTACTTTGCTAACACATCAGCCTTATTACGAAGAACAATGTGAAAATCCACAATCAAATGAACACTTGTTAGCTATTATTCATGATCGAATAACACAAGCGAATAATCAGGATAGGCCTAAGTTACCTTGGTTCCTGCGCTTATTCAGATAATTCTGTTTCAAGTGATCGGAGTTGTTCAGCGTACAAGTGTAAGCTATTCTGTTACCTTACACTTGATAAAGGCTATATAAACAATGGTTGATAAACGCGAATCTTATTCTAAAGAAGACCTCATTGCTTCAGGCCGTGGTGAATTATTTGGCCAAGATGGCCCACCACTGCCTTCAGGTAATATGCTAATGATGGATCGCATCATTAAAATGACTGAAGATGGCGGCTCCCATAATAAAGGCTTTATCGAAGCAGAATTCGATATCAAGCCAGACTTATGGTTTTTTGATTGCCACTTTGTCAATGATCCTGTTATGCCGGGTTGTTTAGGGCTTGATGCAATGTGGCAACTGGTAGGTTTCTACCTAGGTTGGTTAGGCGGTGAAGGTAAAGGCCGAGCTTTGGGTGTGGGTGAAGTGAAATTCACTGGGCAAATTCTACCAACAGCCAAAAAAGTCACCTATAAAATTGATTTCAAACGTGTTATCAATCGCAAGCTTATTATGGGTATCGCTGACGGTGAAGTTTATGTTGATGGTAAACTGATTTATGAAGCCAAAGATTTAAAAGTCGGCTTATTTAAAGATACCTCAGCATTTTAAGTCAATATTACACATAGATAGATAAGAGCCTATTCTCTTCGATGAGATTAGGCTTTTTCTTTTATGGTGGTATGGTGGTATCTCAGATAAGAGTACTTGGCAAGTTTTCGCCCTACCGTACTTTACAACATAAAAAGGCCTACCGCGGTAGACCTTTTTATTTCCAATTCACAGTTGTTATTTATATTCAAATTGTCCTATGTTCAAGTTATTCATAGGAATATGCATAAATAACCCTCTTTTGATTATCAATTAAATCTTGGTGATAATATTTGCGATAACACATGTGTCCGCAGTATCACCTCGACGGGTTATTTATTTTGCAAGCCCAGGACGATCTTCCATGGCCTGTCGCCAACCTCCTAGCCAATGTGAACGTGCATCAATGGCAAAATAGGGACACTGCTCTTTTGAACGACCTTGCATACCGGCTTGGTAACCTTTCGATAATGCTCTAGCTAAACGATCTCGTTTCTGTCTTTTCATATTTAGACAACCCTCACGTTCTAAGTTTAAGCGGAAAGATAATGATTGTTTTTCATACAACCACTATAAATTGATACGCTTTATTGAGGATTTAAGCAAGTAAAGAAATTAATATAATTGTCATATTTGTGATACTAAGCTGGATCCTATTTAAATCACCTTAGATTACAATTAATTATATTTAATATAATTAAATAATTTATATCTATTTGTATTTATTAATAAAAGACATAAAGCAAATCATAACAAGCTGATTTTTATTTATTTTTATAAAAAATAATATTAAAGATCCGATTTCTGACCTAAATAATAAAAACAATAGCTTGAAAATAAATAATCGATTTTTTTCAATTTATGTCAATATAACAATCCTATTAGAATTGCCTATTTTCTACTATTCACAGTAGTAAAAATAAAATTTATGCCAAATAACCATAGCAACATTAATGATATAACTTAAGTTATCGACAAATATGAAGCCTGTTAACTAAAAAACCTCTATTAACTCAAATTCTTCAAATATTAATTCCATATCTGGAGAGTAGGTGCCTTCTCGCATAAAGAATTCTTTATGTCCTTGTTGCCAATATGACAAGCTTAGATCACCCTCACCTTCTTTACGCGCTAACTGTTCTGTGACTTCAGAAAAACGTACCAATGTTAAAGAGCGTGTTCTGATAACACAAATAGGAACCCCATGGCTATTTAAAATAATATTGTAACCACCAATTGTTGGCGTGACTGGATCACTAAAAAAACCACTTAATGAGCTACATGTTGCTGTTTTTTTTCTTTCAACGACAAGTTGTGCAAGTTCATCAGCAAGCTGCGGATTATCCCCGAAAGACCAACAAATCGCTGTAGGGTATTTCTTTTTTATCAATTCCAGCATGAGATTTTTCTCTCGTTATCTCGAATAAAAAACCAACACCTGATTTTAGTCAGGCATTGGTTATTCCTATATTACTGTATAAAACAATTAATATTGTGATTTAATGGTTTTTGCGATCTCAGCGACGACATTCTGCCATCCTTCCCCTAGCGTACGTACCAGAGCCGGATAGCCATCTTGCGTTTGTGTTAACGCGACAGAAAAAGGCTGACTAATCACTTTATTGCCTTGAGTGTAGATCCAATCACCAGCAATAATCACTTTGCCGTCATATCGACCTTGAAAATAATTAACATTGACAGTCAATTTAGCAAGTTTATCTTCAATAGGTTGTGTCGAAACCACTCGATTAGGGAATTCTTTTGCTAATCCCACAACCAGATTTTGCTGTAGCTGTTGATCAAGCGGGTTTATCCACAAATGTTGGTTAGCAACGGTATAATTGATATCACTGGTTTGATAGACAATGCCCGTGTTAACTAACATATCAGATAAACGGATAGGCTGAATCCAAATCTGATCTTGCTTTGCGCTCTCAGTGGTTGTAACAACCTTATTATTTGCACCTTGATAAACATCAGGTAATTGATAATAAGCTTTATCAGGCACACTTGAACAAGCCGTCAGCATCAATACCGCGATCCCAATAATATATTTCATTATTTTTCAGCCCTCTTTGGTTCAGGATCTTTACCTTGTTGTGCTTCAAAAATTAATGCGTTGCTCTTATTGTTTAAGGTCTTCAATAGCGGTTGCATCTCTCTGAGCACTTGATCTAAGCGTTGCATATTATCAACCATTTTACTGTATGCCGGTGAGCCAGGTTGGAAACCTTGCATACTGCGATTGATCTCTTTTAATGACTGTTGAATATCATTAGGCAGTTTTTGGAAGTCATCACTACCAATCATAGCATTTAATGATTTCAGGGTTTCCTTCGCTTCAGCAACCGCTTTTTGACTTTCGGTTAATGTCGCGGTCATCTCTTTCAACATTGGCTCAACAGGAAGATTGTTGATCTTATCCAATGAAGTCATCACTTTTTGCTGAATTTGCGTTAAACCAGAACTGACTGTGGGTATTTGTGGTAATCCTGCAACAGTTTGTGGCCCTTTCCAAGGTTCAACATCTTGATAAAAGTCCAGATCAATATACAGCGCACCTGTTAATAGATTGCCTGATTTTAACGATGCTCTTAATCCATTTTTAGCAGCAGAAGAAAGCTCTTTTACAAAATCAAAACTTTCACCTACATCATTCGCAAAACGTTCCGGCTCAACATGGATAAGCACAGGAATACGGAAATCTTTATCTAACGATTGTTGCATTTCTTGGGTGTAATAAGGTACTTGAACAACCGTACCCATTCTAATACCACGGAACTCAACTGGCGCTCCGGCTTGTAATCCTCTTATAGAATCAGAGAAAAACATAATATAGCTACGGTAATCGGTATATAACGAATTTTGAATACTCTTTTCGTTATCATAAAGTTTAAATTCTGTTTTAGGGGCTATAGCTTCACCAGGTAACCACCCCGTAGGCACATCGAAACTCACCCCACCGCTAAACAGTGTGGAAAGCGAAGCCATTTCAACACGAACCCCTGATGATGACATATCAAATGCAATGCCTGAATCTTTCCAGAAACGAACATTCGACGTGACCATTTTGTCATAAGGTGCTTTGATAAAAAGCTGGTAGTGCATATCTCGGCTTTCAATATTAAATTCACTCGTCTCAACCGAGCCGACTTGATAACCCCTAAATAATACCGGATCACCTGCATTAAGCTGGCCTGCTCTTTCACTGACTAAATTAATGCGTATCCCCTTTGCATCCGGAGAGGCCAGTGGTGGAGAGTCCAATAAATTAAATTCATCCTGCTCTTTGCCTGTTAAACCGGGTTGTAGCTCAATATAAGCACCTGAGAGTAGAGTACCTAAACCAGTGACACCTTCTTTTCCCACTTGTGGTTTAACCACCCAAAAAGCGGTATCAGCACGCAGTAGCTCTTTCATTTCATTATCGAGACGAGCTTTGATGATCACTCGACTAAAATTACTATCTAATGTCACACTTTCGACTAAGCCAATATCAACACTACGGCTCTTTATTTTAGTTTTACCTGCTTCAATACCATCAGCATTATAGGTTATTAATGTGACTTCAGGACCTTGATGACTGAAATGATAATAAAGTATCCAAGCTCCTATCAATAAAGTAACAAGAGGTATTATCCAAACTGGAGACCAGCTTTTCAGTTTATTAATTTTTGCTTGTGTTAAAGCAGTATCGTTCTTTTCAGTCACCCTTAGGCTCCTTAATCATGGGTTTATCATCATCGGCAGTACATTTATCCCATGTTAACCGAGGATCAAACATCATTGCAGAGAACATCGTTAATACGACAACCAATGCAAATAGCACTACACCAAAATCGGGATAGATACTCATCAGACGTCCCATTCTGACTAATGAAGCTAAAACAGCGATAACAAAAACGTCAATCATTGACCAACGCCCTACATATTCGACCACTTCATAGAGAAAGTGCATTCTCGCCGGATCACGTTTTCCTTTGGCTTTATGTGCATCCCAACATAGCCAACCGATAGCCACCATTTTTAAACTAGGTACCATAATACTGGCAATAAAAATAACCATTGCCACAGGATATGAGCCATCTTCCCAAAGTAAGATAACCCCAGCCATTATGGTTGAGTAAAGATTATTACCCAGCGACTCCGTCACCATAATCGGCAATAGGTTAGCCGGAATATAAAGAATTAAAGAAGTAATTAAGAAAGAGAGCGTCCATTGCAAACTATGGGGTTTTCTCGCATACCCTTTTACTTCACAACGACTACATTCATATTGATCAGCCGGTAAAATAGCAGTACAAGAACGACATAATCTTACCCCTTGCTTTAAACCTGTTTTACCTGATTCAATTTTAGGATAAGCGGGTCGCGATTCTAGTTTTTCCCATAATGTATGGCGATCTAAACATTGAAATGCACGAATTTGTAATAAGCAGTAAAGTACATAAGGTAGAAAGCTTAACCCTAAGCCGATATCACCATACGCCATTAGCTTGACAAAACTGACTAAAATACCGGCTAAAAAAATCTCTGCCATACACCACGATTTTAATTGGAAAAGAATTCGTGATAGCCAAATTTGTAATTTTCTTGGCAGCTTAATGGGTGTACAAAGCAGTAAAATCGCTATCATGCAGAAAGCAGGAACCACTTGTACAAAGAGTAAAAAGAAAGCGCCTAGCTCAACATAATTTTCGCTAAACATCACATTTGGGATCTGCATTAAAGTAATGTTATTGGTAATTCCTGCCACTTCCATACTGACAAAAGTAAATTGGCAAGCCATTAACAACATAAATAATGCACTAATCGCCAAGGCTACAGGCTGATAAAAAGGTTGTCGCCAACGTGCTGTTAGCAAAGTGTGACAACGTGGACAGGTCGCCTTGGTTCCTTGGGCTAATTCAGGAACACTCACTACCAGATCGCACTGAGGGCACAATATTTGCTCATGTTGTTCTTCATGACAAGAATGTTGACCCGAACACACAACGGCACCTCTCATTTATTTGATAATCAATAAACAACAATAAGTATAGAGACTAAAACGGGGCATTATGCCCCGTTATGAGTTGGCATACGTTATTCACCGTTTTGCATCATCTCCAACTCTTGCCATCTATCAAAAGCTGTTTCAAGTTCATTTTCCTTATCAGCTAATGCTTTTAGCACTTTTTCTGTCTCTTCATGAGGACGTGTAAAGAAATCAGCTGCAGCCACTTCTTCTTGTAAACAACCTAATTCCTCTTCTAAACGTTCCAGTTTAGCGGGCAGTTGTTCAAGCTCGCGGATCAAATGATAGCTTAACTTATTGTTACTTCGTGTAGCCTTTTTGGCGTTCTGTTTTGGTTTAGTCTCTTTTTCAGTTTTTTCTGGTGCATTACGTGACTTATTCGCTTCATTTTTAAGAGAAACAGACTGTGCACGCTGCTGCTGCGCATCATAATAGCCGCCAACATAGCTATTGATTACGCCATCACCTTCAAAGATCCAACACTCCGTAACACTATTATCAACAAATTCACGATCATGGCTAACCAACAACACAGTGCCTTGATAAGCATCCACCAGCTCTTCTAATAGTTCTAATGTTTCAACATCAAGATCATTAGTTGGTTCATCAAGAATAAGTAAATTGCTTGGTTTTAAGAACAAACGAGCAAGCAATAGACGATTTCTTTCGCCCCCCGAAAGTGCTCTAACAGGTGTCATGGCACGTTTTGGTGGAAATAAGAAATCTTGCAAATAACCTAAAACATGACGAGGACGACCATTTACCATCACCTCTTGCTTACCTTCTGCAAGGTTATCCATCACTGTTTTATCAGGATCAAGTGTGGCACGGTGTTGATCAAAATAAGCAACTTCTAATTTAGTGCCGCAATGAATACGACCACTATCTGCTTTTAAATCCCCTAACATCAATTTGAGTAGTGTGGTTTTACCACAACCATTAGGGCCAACTAAGGCAATTTTATCTCCTCGTTGCACTTTTGCAGAGAAGTCACGAACGAGCCTACGCGTACCGATGCTATAATTAACATCTTCTAATTCAAACACAATTTTACCTGAGCGCGTTGCTTCTTCGACCTGCATACGAGCACTGCCTAATACTTCGCGACGTTCACTTCGTTCAACTCGCAGTGCTTTTAATGCCCGTACACGACCTTCATTACGAGTCCGGCGAGCTTTGATCCCTTGACGTATCCATGCTTCTTCTTGCGCTAATTTCCGGTCAAACTCAGCATTTTGTTGCTCTTCAACACGCAATGCTTCTTCTTTACTTTCCAGATATTTATCGTAATTTCCCGGCCATGAGGATAGTTTTCCGCGATCTAAATCAATAATGCGGGTTGCCATATTACGAATAAATGATCGGTCATGGGAAATAAAGACAATGCTACCTTGGAAATCCTTTAAGAATTTCTCTAACCATAAGATAGTTTCTATATCTAGATGGTTGGTGGGCTCATCCAAAAAGAGCACTTTTGGTGCGCTCACTAATGCGCGCCCTAATGCGGCTTTTCTTAACCATCCTCCAGAAAGTGAGGAAAGCTCAGCTTCGCCATTTAACCCTAATTTTTCCAGTACTTCAGCAATACGGCTATCTAATAACCAGAGATTACGGTTATCGAGCACTTCTTGTAACTGAGCTAATCGATTAAGATTTTTTTCAGAAGGGTCCGTTTCTATTACCTTTGAAACACGATGATATTCGGTAATATATTGCGCATCTTCTGCAACGCCTTGCGCGACAAAATCAAAAATAGTGCCTTCGATATCTCTGGGGGGATCTTGTTGTAAACGTGCAGTCACCAGATCTTGTTCATACACCACTTGCCCATCATCTAAGGGCTGCTCTTTGGCTAACACGCTTAATAGGGTCGATTTTCCGGCACCATTGCGACCGACTAAACAAACGCGTTCATTTTCATCAATAAACAAGTCTGTATTATCTAATAAAGGGGCATCACTAAACGCTAAATAAGCCCCAGTCAAACTAATTAACGGCATTGTAAATTATTCCTCACCAGCATGATTTAATAGCCAGCAATTGTGGATTTGGCGGTTACGTGCAAAATCTTGCGATAACGTTTTTTGTGTTATCTCTTTTGCTGTTAACCCAATATTCGCTAATGCTTCATGATCCATTTTGAAACCACGTTTATTATTTGAGAACATAATTGTTCCGCCTTTTCTTAATAAACGCTTTAGATGTTTCATTAATTCAATATGATCACGTTGTACATCAAAGGTATTTTCCATGCGTTTTGAATTAGAGAACGTCGGAGGATCGATAAAAATCACATCAAACTGTTCATTACTTTGGCTTAGCCACTGTAAGCAATCCGCCTGCATTAAACGATGTTGTCTACCTGATAATCCATTTGCTTGAAAGTTTTTCTCAGCCCATTCAAGATAAGTCCTTGACATATCTACTGTTGTGGTACTTTTAGCTCCCCCCAACCCAGCATGGACTGACGCGCTACCGGTATAAGCAAAGAGATTTAAAAAGTCTTTTCCTTTGCTCATTTCACCTAACATTTTGCGTGCAATGCGGTGATCTAAAAACAGTCCAGTATCGAGATAGTCGGTTAAATTCACCCAGAATTTGGCACCAAACTCATCAACTAAAAAGAAATCCCCCTTCTCTGCCATTTTTTCATATTGTTGTTTACCTTTTTGGCGTTGACGAGTTTTTAAAATTAGTTGATCAGAGCGTAATGCTAAAACCTCCATGGTGGCACTAATCACATCAAATAAACGCTGACGTGCTTTATGTTCATTAATGGTTTTTGGAGGTGCATACTCTTGGATCACCACTTTTTCGCCATAGCGATCTACCGCAACATTATATTCTGGCAAATCAGCATCATATAAGCGATAACATTCAATTTGCTGTTGTTTTGCCCATTTTGCGAGTTTTTTCTCATTTTTACGTAAACGGTTAGCAAAATCTTCCGCCAGTCGTGTATTAATCGTCGAAGGTGTTTCTGATAATAAATAGTTTTTTTGTACACAATCTAACGGGCCATTTTTAGCTTTAAATTCACGCTCAGCACGTAACTGAATACAGCTTAACAATTCAGGAGAAGCACTAAAAAGTGATAATCGCCATCCTGGGAAATGGGCTTTTACCGCACGTCCTAACTGGCTATGCAAAGCAATGAGTGCGGGTTCACTTTCTAAACGTTCACCATAAGGCGGGTTACTAATAATCGTCCCTTTAACACCCGTGGATACTGGATTAGTCAGTTTTGCTGCATCACCTTGGGTAAAAGTAATTAAATCGGCCACATCCGCACGGCGTGCGTTAGCTCTTGCCATATCTAATACGCGTTTATCCACATCGAAACCATAAAAACGCGCTTGAGTATTCTTTTTACCTTCACGGAAGCGGGCAAATGCTTCATGAGTGACTTCTTTCCATAGCGCTTCATTATGTCCTAACCAATGACGGAAACCCCAATGGACTCGATTTAAAGCGGGGGCACAATCCGTCGCCATCATTGCTGCTTCAATAAGTAAAGTACCTGAGCCACACATAGGATCAATTAATGGTGTATCGGTTTTCCAACCTGAACGCATAATAATCGCTGCGGCTAGATTCTCTTTTAGCGGTGCTTGCCCTGTTAAGTCACGATAACCACGTTGATGTAATCCATCGCCACTGAGATCTAAAGATAATGACGCTTTTTCTTTATGTAGATGTATAGTTAAACGAATATCCGGTGATTGCTTAGCAACATCCGGTCGTTGCCCTATTTTACGTTGGAATGAATCGACGATAGCATCTTTCGCTTTTAATGCACCATATTGGCTATTACGGATCACATCATTAGTGCCATTAAAGTGAATAGCAAAAGTATGATTAACTGTAAATACTTCGCTCCAATCAATTGCTTGCACACCAAGGTATAAATCTAGATCACTGTAGACATTAAATTCATTTAGCGGAAGCATGATGCGAGAAGCTAAACGGCTCCAGAGCAAAGACTGATACATGGTTTTATCATCAGCACGGAAATAGACACCACCTTGCGTAATCTGGCAAGACTGGGCACCAAGGTGTTCAAGTTCAGTTTTTAATAATTCTTCCAGACCTCGGCCTGTGCTGGCAAACAGAGAGCGCATAATATTGTTACCACCTAAAATAAAATTGTTGGGCATTATAGCTAATTGTATTACGTTGTCATAAAGTTACTGACGATAAAAAAATAATAAAACCTTTTTGGGAGCACTGATGATCAACGTATCACGCCTTTATATACACCCAGTAAAATCAATGAAAGGGACTCGTCTTTCTCAAGCCTTTGCCCGTGAAAGCGGCTTCACGTTTGATCGTGATTTTATGATAACGACCCCTGAGGGGACATTTATCACCGCACGTAAATACCCTTTGTTGCTGTGTTTTATTCCCACTGTAATGACAAATGGTATTTATATTCAAGCACCCGATGGTGAAGGAATTGCCATTACTTATCAGGATTTTCAATCTTCATTACAACCAACTGAAGTGTGGGGAAATCATTTTACCGCTTATGTTGCCCCAGATGAAATAAATCAGTGGTTCAGCCGCTATTTAGGCATGGATGTACAACTTCGCTGGACGGGTGAAAAATCAACACGTCGAGTAAAAAAATCTCCTGAAACCGCGGTTTCGTTCGCTGACGGTTACCCTTATCTATTGATTAATGAAGCCTCATTTCAGTCTCTGCAACAGCGTTGCCCAGCTTCAATCAATATTGAGCAATTTCGCGGTAATATCATCATCACAGGTGCAAAACCTTTTGCAGAAGATAGCTGGCAAACAATCCGTATTGGCTCTGTCGTCATGGACTTAGTCAAGCCTTGCAGTCGCTGTATTATGACCACTATCAGTATCGATAAAGGCATTAAGCATCCTACCACAGAACCGTTAGCAACACTGCAAACATTCCGTACAGATGAAAAAGGCGATGTGGATTTTGGTCAAAATATTATCATTCGCCAATCAGGTATTATTCGTGTTGGGGATAAAGTTGAAATATTAGCTTATAAAGAAGCGAAATCTTATTTACAAACAACAGAGCAAACAACCGAACCAGCAACTGACAATGCGGTTACAGCAGCCTCCGCTCAAGAGCCAAAACAAGCTGTCACTATTGAATTTAATGGCATCAGCTTTGCCGGGAATAATCAAGAGGTGTTGTTAGAGCAACTGGAAAATCACGGTTATGCTATTCCCTATAGTTGTCGTGCGGGGATTTGTGGCTCTTGTGTTATTCAATTAGATGAAGGTGATGTCAATGCATTAAAAGCAGGTGCCATAAAACGTTCTGGCAGAATACTCGCATGTAGTTGTGTTCCTAAAGGCAATGTAAAACTTTCACTTAATAAAAAATAACGCTTATCTTTATCACAAATAAAAAGAAGGTAAACTGTCCTTATCTTCTTTTTATTTTGCATGATCTGCTCTGCTGATTAAGAATTATCTCATCAATAACTCAATTTTAAATTAACTATAAACTCACTTTATTTACTTTTATAAATTTGTTGCAAAAAGAGAATAATGCAGATTTGATTTTAGGAAGTGTTGTTTAAGGCCAATTGTTTTTAGCATATTATAAACAATAAGTGAAAATAAAAGAGTAAGTCCTTTTTACTCTTTTATTAGATGACTTTTTCGTACAAAAACGATCTTGGCTCAGACTGTTTATGATATTCACTTAACCGATCATTCATGATTTTTAGTGGATCACAAAACGTTAGTGTTCTATCAAATAATGCTAACTGAGGCTGGGCTAATAAGCATAAACAGGCTTGCTCTCCCACTTCCGCCACTAAAAAAAGCACTTTTTCATTGCTATCTTTCAATGCGGTTTCCACCACTTGAGCTAAATAAGGGCGGGTTGATGAATGACTCACTTCAAAATACCAGCTCTTAGGCATTAATGGCTTTAAAAAACGATGGGCTATTAATGCGTTTAACGCTAATTCTGCTCGCGACTCAGAAGGCATATCAATCTGGCGGATTTGCTCATCATATCCATAATAAAGAGCAGCATCATCAACAGTAAAAGGTGATGATTGATGAGCAGTTGCACTTAGCATTTTACTTGGAAAGCGACTACGAAAAATCATTCCATTAGCTAAATCGAGCATCAACTTTTGTTGCTCGTCATCAAAATACCAACGCCAGCGATCATCGGGTTTTATTATCACTAATTATTCCCCCTTCGATTTATTACCTGCTTTTTTCTCTGATACTCAATATTAAATAACCTAAATAAAATATTTAATACCACCTAACAAAAACAGGGTTCATTTTTTTATTAATTAAGCACAATCACTGCCATTTAATAAAAAATAATCAACTAGAGGCAATATAAACGAGTTAAGGGCAGAAGAAAAGCCCTTAACTGATTATTGAATGTAATTAAATATGATTAATTATAGATTTTATAAGTGCAGGACCATGATAAATGAATCCTGAATAGACTTGTATTAAAGAAGCACCTGCATCCATTTTTTCGCGTGCGGCAGTCAATGAATCAATCCCCCCTACCCCAATAATAGGTAAAGCGCCTTTTAACTCTTCATTTAGTTGTCGAATGATTTGTGTACTTTTTGATTGAACCGGACGACCGCTTAATCCACCGGCTTCATTGCAGTGATCTAATCCACTCACTAATGATTTGTCTAATGTTGTATTGGTCGCAATTACACCATCAATATGGTGACGCACTAAGCTATCTGCAACTTGGATTAATTCTTCATGAGTAAGATCAGGGGCAATTTTAACGGCCACAGGCACATATTTTTGATATTTCCCTTGTAACTCAAGTTGTTTATTTTTAATCGCAGATAATAAATCGTCTAATGCTTCACCATATTGGAGTGTCCGTAAGCCGGGGGTGTTAGGTGAAGAGATGTTAATCGCAATATAACCTGCATAAGGGTAAACTTTTTCCATACAGATTAAGTAATCATCTTTTCCTTGCTCTACGGGGGTATCTTTATTTTTACCGATATTAATACCCAGCACACCACCATATTGAGATTGTTTTACATTCTCTATTAGGTTATCAACCCCTAAATTATTAAACCCCATTCGATTAATTAAGCCTTCAGCTTCTACTAAGCGAAAGAGACGCGGTTTGTCATTACCTACTTGTGCTCGTGGTGTAACAGTACCCACTTCAATAAAGCCAAAACCCATTGCCCCTAGTGCATCAATGCAATCACCATTTTTATCAAGGCCGGCGGCAAGACCGAGAGGATTTTTAAATGAAAGTCCCATACAAGAAACGGATTTGGCAGGAAGTGATTGTTGAATAAGAAATTGAAATGGGGAATGAGATAAGCGTTTTAACTGACGAAAGGTAAAATCATGGGCACGTTCAGGATCTAGCCGAAACAATGCCTTCCTTACTAAGGAATAATACATACGATCTCCATTGAGAATATCGGGTATTAGGAATGATATGTCTACGACGATTTAAGCGTCGAGCATCATATAGATAAAAGCACGAAAAGTAAACGTTTCAATTGCACAATTCACCATAAAAAATCCCCAGAATATGCTGGGGATCTAATTATCATGCTAACTTAATACCTTCTTATCACTTACTTAGTGATAGCGATATAGTGTTAATCTGCTAATGCTTTAGTGATTTTCTCATATAAATCACCTGATAAGTTATCAAGGGCTTTTAGCTTTAATAACTCGGCACGCATTTTCTCTTGGCGATTAGCATCATAGCGTTTCAAACGAATAAACGGCTCAATAAGACGAGATGCAACCTGTGGATTTCGGCTATTTAAGTCAGTCAGAATTTCTGTCAATAATAAATAACCTGAGCCATCTTCTGCATGGAAAGCCACAGGGTTATTATTCACAAACGCACCGATTAAAGCACGAGTACGATTTGGGTTAGCTAAAGTAAAAGAGCGATGTGATAGCAAACTGCGTACTGTTTGTAATACATCAGTTGCCGGACTCATTGCTTGTAAGCTAAACCACTTATCCATTACCAAGCCATCTTGATGCCATTTATCATCAAACTCTTGTAATAGTGCCTCTTTACAAGGTAATTGTGCCATTACTGCAGCATTTAAGGCCGCGAGTGCATCGGTCATATTGTCGCTATTGTGATATTGCGCTTCAACCAATTGATTACCCGTTTGCTGGTTTTCAACGGCTAAATAACCCAAGCAGACATTGCGTAAATCACGTTTAGCAATATCACCATGATCGACACGGTAAGCACCGATATGCATTGAGTGATAAACCGCAGAGAACTCATCAGCCATTTCAGTGGCTAAAGTTTTACGAATAAAACCTAAGGCCTGATGAATAGCACTAGGATCGATAATAGCAAAAGCTTCACCCGCTTCAACATCAGTAGGTAATGTCAGAATAAGTGCCGCCAAGGCAGGATCGATATCTTTATCAAGCAATACAGCACGGAAAGCATCAATTACCATTTCAGGTAAAATTAATGGTTGCCCTTTTTGAACACGCGAAACGTTTTCTTTAATATAACGACCTAATAAAGATTGCGCCGCATCCCAACGAGAAAAAGCATTACGTGCATGTTTCATTAAGAATGAGAGTTGCTCATCCGTAAAAGGATAATCAAGTTTTACTGGCGCAGAGAATTCTCGCAATAATGAAGGAATTGGCTGTTGAGCGACATCATCAAAAATAAACTGCTGCTCTTCTCTCACCACATTTAATACATTAGAAACCGGCTGACCTTGTGAGCGTAAAGGGATAACCTCCCCTTGTTGATTATATAATTCAATATCTAACGGAATATGTAGAACTTGTTTTTCCGCCTGATCTGCCGTTGGTGGCGTCATTTGGCTGACGGTTAATGTATATTGCTGTTTTTGTGCGTCATAGCTATCACGTACAGTCAATACCGGTGTACCTGATTGGCTATACCAACGACGGAATAAAGTCAGGTCAACATTCGAGGCATCTTCCATCGCTTGTACAAAATCATCACAGGTCGCAGCACTACCATCGTGACGATGAATATACATCTGCATACCCGCTTGGAATTTCTCTTCACCGAGTAGCGTGTGGATCATACGGATCACTTCCGCCCCTTTTTCATATACCGTTAAGGTATAGAAGTTATTCATTTCAATCACACTATCTGGACGAATTGGATGAGCCATTGGGCTTGCATCTTCGGCAAACTGTGCTGTACGCATAACACGCACGTTATTGATACGATTAACTGAGCGAGAGCCTAAATCAGAGCTAAATTCTTGATCACGGAAAACCGTTAGTCCCTCTTTTAAGCTTAATTGGAACCAGTCACGGCAAGTAATACGGTTACCTGTCCAGTTATGGAAATATTCATGGCCAATAACAGATTCAATCCCTAAATAATCTTTGTCTGTTGCTGTTTCGCTTTTAGCAAGAACATATTTAGAGTTAAAGACATTAAGCCCTTTATTCTCCATTGCTCCCATATTAAAGAAATCAACGGCGACTATCATATAGATATCGAGATCGTATTCTAAATTAAAGCGTGACTCATCCCATTTCATGGCATTTTTTAGTGATGTCATCGCCCAATCAGCACGATCAAGATTACCTTTATCGACAAATAGCTCTAAAGCAACTTCACGACCACTTTTAGTGTTAAATGTATCGCGTAATACATCAAAGTCTCCCGCCACTAATGCAAAGAGATAACTTGGTTTAGGATGCGGATCTTCCCAAGTCACCCAATGACGACCATCTTCAAGATCACCTTGTGCAACACGGTTACCATTAGATAATAGATAAGGATACTGTTTTTTATCTGCAGTGATCGTGGTGGTATAGCGCGCTAAAACATCCGGTCTATCTAAATAATAAGTAATATGACGGAAACCTTCCGCTTCACACTGTGTACATAGCGCATCGCCAGAAACATATAATCCTTCTAAAGCGGTATTAGCTGATGGGTTAATCTCATTAACAATTTTTAACGTAAATTGTTCAGGCAATTGGTCAATGATGAGTTTGCCGTTTTCTTCTTTATAGTGTGTCCAAGCAACATCATTAACAAAAATAGATTTTAATGTTAAATCTTCCCCATCTAACACCAACGGCGTTACCGTTGTCGCTAAGCGCTTGCATTGGCTAATAGCAGTAACCTGTGTTTTTTCTTTATCTAAGATAAAATCAAGATGCAAATCAGTGATGGTGTAATCTGGGGCGCGGTAATCTTTACGATATTTAGCAATTCTTTGTTGTGTCATAGAAAAAAGCCTTTTAGTTAACACGACTATTTTACGGTTATATAACCAAAGCTTACTCGTCAAAAAACGGTTTAGCTAGTCGAATATTCAATTGAGCACATTAAAAGTCAATAGAATGTTAATGGGATATTAATATGTGTAACTAATTTATTTGCTAATTGATGCTAACATACTCCCAAATTATGTTTAACGTGGTAAACTCAATAGAGATTTACAGCTTGTTTTTATGTCGCAGAGAAATATTAACGAATAGTGACGCATTATCATCATATTCGGGTATACTCTCCAACCTTAACGATTTAGCTGACATAAAAACGCTCCGTGAGGATGCTTGACGCGCTATGATTTTAGACGCTACACCGATTATTACATCACTGTTGGATACCGATGCATACAAGCTCCACATGCAACAGGCGGTTTACCATCATTATAGTGATATTCCTGTCGTTGCTGAATTCCGCTGCCGGAGTGATGAACGTCTAGGTGAATATGCAATAACCTTACGCCATCAAGTGGATATGATGGCAGACTTGTCATTAACTAATGAAGAGTTTGGCTATCTTCAAAGCCTGCCTTTCTTTAAAAATGACTATCTGCAATGGTTTAAACATTTTCGCTTTAAACCCGAGCAAGTGCATATCGCGACCACTGCTGACAATCAATTGACAATTAAGATAACTGGCCCTTGGCGTGAAGTTATTTTATGGGAAGTTCCTTTGTTAGCATTGGTGAGTGAAATTGTCCACCGTGCTCGTTCGCCACAAATCACCGCTGATGACGCCGTTATTCAATTACGCAAACTTATCGATATTTTCTATCGTGATGCGGCTGAACAACAGATTGATTTAGCGGATTTCAAATTGATGGATTTTGGTACTCGTCGTCGCTTTTCTTATGATGTGCAACGTGCCATTGTCGATGAATTAAAAAATCATTTCCCTTATCTTATCGGCACCAGTAACTATCATTTTGCTGAGCGTATGCAACTGGCACCCGTAGGCACACAAGCCCATGAATGGTTCCAAGCACATCAGCAAATTAGTCCCGAGCTTGCCAATAGTCAACGGGCTGCATTGCAATCATGGTTAGATGAATACCCAGATCAACTCGGTATTGCACTCACTGATTGTATCACTATGGATGCATTCTTACGTGACTTTGATATGCCATTCGCCAGCCGTTATCAAGGGTTACGTCATGACTCAGGTGATCCGATTGAATGGGGTGAAAAAGCCATTGCTCATTATGAAAAGCTCGGTATCGATCCGATGAGTAAAGTATTGGTATTCTCTGATAGCCTCGACTTTCAGAAAGCCTTAGTACTTTATAAGCATTTCCATAAGCGTATCCGCTTAATTTTTGGTATCGGCACCAGATTGACTTGTAATATCCCGAATATTACACCTCTTAATATTGTGATTAAGCTGGTGGAGTGTAATGGTAAACCTGTTGCTAAATTATCAGATAGTCCAGGTAAAACCATTTGTGAAGATGATGAGTTTGTCGACAAGCTACGTAAAGCCTTTGATGTTCCTCTTGTTAGGCAAGCTTGTTAATAAAGATTAAATCGCTATTTATTCACTCTATCTATTCTATCTATAAAGAAAGGGCCAATATTGCCCTTTCTTTTTGCTATCACCCCCACTATTCGACTGATTTTGCCTATTTTTAGCAAAATATTTTCTATAAAGGCTTTTCTCTTGCTGATTCCCTCTTTAAACTGAAATTTCCTACTTGTTTCCTGCGCTATTGCAAGTAACATAGAAAAACTGTCCGACAGGGGCAGAATGAATTTACTAAACAATTATTTTAATTAAACGAAGAGAGATTTATTTATGATCGTTGCGCCTGTAGTCGACGTACTGCAAGGCCGTATCGCGGTTGGCGAAGACGTCACCGTTCGCGGTTGGGTACGTACAAGAAGAGATTCAAAAGCTGGTATCTCATTCCTTACCGTCTATGACGGTTCCTGCTTTAATCCAGTACAGGCCATCATTAATAATAATTTACCGAATTATCAAGATGAAGTGCTGCACTTAACCACAGGTTGCTCTGTGGAAGTCACCGGTAAAATTGTTGAATCTCCGGGTCAAGGTCAGAACTTTGAAATTCATGCGACCAAAGTTGTGGTAGTAGGAATGGTTGATGATCCGGAAACTTATCCGATGGCCGCTAAACGTCACAGCGTTGAGTATCTGCGTGAAGTTGCTCATCTTCGTCCACGCACAAACTTAATTGGTGCTGTTGCACGTGTTCGCCATACCTTGGCACAAGCACTACATCGTTTCTTCGATGAGCAAGGCTTTTTCTGGGTTTCTACGCCATTAATTACGGCGGCGGATACCGAAGGTGCGGGTGAAATGTTCCGTGTCTCTACCTTAGATATGAACAACCTGCCACGTACTGATAAAGGTGAAGTTGATTTTAGCGAAGACTTTTTTGGTCGCGAAGCTTTCTTAACCGTATCAGGACAATTAAACGGCGAAACTTATGCCTCTGCATTAAGTAAAGTCTATACTTTCGGCCCAACTTTCCGCGCTGAGAATTCAAATACTAGTCGTCACTTGGCTGAATTCTGGATGGTTGAACCTGAAGTGGCTTTTGCTGATCTGAATGATATCGCCGGATTAGCAGAAAAAATGCTGAAATATGCCTTTTCTGCCGTGTTAGCTGAGCGCAGAGATGATATGGAGTTTTTTGCTCAACGCGTTGATAAAGAAGCCATTACACGTTTAGAGCACTTTATCGCTTCTGATTTCGCACAAATTGACTACACAGATGCGATTACTGTGTTAGAAAATTGCGGCCAGAAATTTGAAAACCCAGTTTATTGGGGTGTTGACCTCTCCTCCGAGCATGAGCGCTATCTTGCTGAGAAACACTTTAAAGCCCCTGTGGTTGTGAAGAACTACCCGAAAGATATCAAAGCATTCTATATGCGTATGAATGAAGACGGTAAAACAGTTGCGGCAATGGATGTGTTAGCACCAGGTATCGGTGAAATCATTGGTGGTTCTCAACGTGAAGAACGTTTAGAGATGTTTGATAAACGTTTAGCTGAGATGGGTATGAATAAAGAAGACTACTGGTGGTATCGTGATTTACGCCGTTATGGCACAGTACCACACTCTGGTTTTGGTCTCGGCTTTGAACGCTTAGTTGCTTATGTGACTGGTGTCACAAATATTCGTGAAGTGATCCCATTCCCACGTACACCAAGAAATGTCGATTTCTAATAGTTTGATTAATTAGTAGCCAACAAAAAACATTTGTGTTGCTGATTAATTGTACTAACTTTAGTTATACCAGAAGCCAACCTCAGGGTTGGCTTTTTTTATGCATGGCTACAATTTGATGGAAAAGTTCCCCCAAATACACACTTTGAAATACATTGTTACAATTTGTTACACTTTTTTCGATTTTGTAGCAAATTCGGGGTAGATAAAATTTTTTACCAATGGAACACTGTCACCCGACACAGACGACACTTAACTCTCATAAATAGTTCCATAAAAATTAAGAAACTATTTCTGGCAGTGGCAAAGGTGTCTGAATAACACCAATGAGGGTAATAATAATGATGAAGCGCAATATTCTTGCAGTGGTAATCCCAGCTTTAATGTTTGCTGGTGCAGCAAACGCAGCTGAAATGTACAACAAAGACGGCAACAAAGTAGATATCTACGGTAAAGTTGACGTTCGTCATTACTTCGCAGATTCTGATAGCAAAGAAAGCGGTGACGCTTCTCGTGCACGTATCGGTTTCAAAGGCGAAACTCAAATCAATAAAGATTTAACTGGTTTCGGTCGTTTTGAGTACGAAATTAAGACAAATACCAAAGAAGATGACAATAAAGCTAAAACTCGTTTAGCATATGCTGGTCTGAAGTTTGCTGACTTTGGTTCTTTAGATTACGGCCGTAACTACGGTGTAATTTATGACACCAACGCATGGACTGACGTTCTGCCTTTATGGGGCGGTGACTCCATGGCGCAAACTGACGTTTATATGACTGGCCGTACTACTGGTGTATTAACTTACCGTAACACTGATATGTTCGGTTATGTTGATGGTTTAAGCTTTGCACTGCAATATCAAGGCAAAAATAACGAAAACACCAACAATACTCGTGGTACATATAATCCAAAAGATCCAGCGTCAAGTAAAGCAGATGCTAAATCAAATGGCGACGGTTTCGGTTTCTCTACAGCTTATAACTTAGGCTGGGGCGTAACACTGGGTGGTGGTTACTCAAGTTCTGCTCGTACAGCACCACAACAACACGCAAGCTTAGCTGGTGGCGAGCGCGCAGAAGCATGGAACGTTGGTGGTAAATTCGAAGCTAACAATGTTTACTTAGCAGCAATGTACGGTGAAACCCGTAACATGACTTATTTCGGTAAAAAAGAAAATATTGCTAACAAAACTCAAAATATCGAGTTAACTGCACAGTATGATTTTGCTGATTTAGGTATCAAACCATCTTTAGCCTATGTTCAATCTAAAGGTAAAGACTTAGGTGTTGCTCAAGGTAACGACCAAGATTTAGTTAAATATATCTCTGTAGGCTCTTTCTACAAATTTAACAAAAACATGACTGCTGTTGTTGATTATAAAATCAACCTGTTAGATGACAATGACTTCACTAAAACTTACGGCGTTGCAACTGACAACGTAGTTGGTTTAGGTCTGACTTATCAGTTCTAATTACCCTTTAAGGTAATTAAACAGTCAAGTTAATTGATTTGAAAAGCAACACTTCGGTGTTGCTTTTTTATTTGCCTATCCTATTTATGTTGCTCGCTTTTCTGTTCCCTCTTTTTTAACACCAAGATAAACAGTTTATTATACTAAACTATTGGTTATTTTTAGTGGTTATATTTACATGTTAATGTAATCACGAAAGATTTACTTATTTACATCTTGTTTTGCTATTTATTCTCACTTAGTTCACAACTTCTTGCTAATTTCTCTACAAACTGTTGGCAAACCGATTCTATAGCGTTACTCTTGTTACTCATAATTCGGCTTCGTTTTGAGCTTAGGGAATAATTACACTATGTTTGAGAAAATCATTGCTGCACCAGCCGATCCTATTCTGGGTTTAGCTGATAGTTTCCGTTCTGATACTCGTGAAAACAAAATTAACTTAGGGATTGGTGTTTATAAGGATGAAACAGGTAAAACACCTGTACTCACCACCGTTAAAAAAGCAGAAAAATATTTATTAGAAAACGAATCCACTAAAAATTATCTTCCTATTAGCGGTATTCCTGAGTTTGGTGCGGTCACTCAAGCACTGTTGTTTGGTGAACAACACCCTATCATCACAGAAAAACGTGCACGTACAGCACAAGCTCCGGGTGGTACTGGGGCATTACGTATTGCTGCGGACTTTATTGCTCAGCAAACTAATGCTAAACGTGTATGGATAAGTAACCCGACTTGGCCAAACCATAATAATATTTTTCAGACTGCAGGCTTAGAGATTTGCCAATATGATTATTATGATGCCGAAAGCCACGGTTTAGATTTTGAAGGTATGCTAGCCAGCCTACAAAATGCACAAGCAGGTGATGTTGTGCTATTCCACGGATGTTGCCATAACCCAAGTGGTATTGACCCAACGCTAGAGCAATGGCGTCAACTGGCTGCCTTATCCGCTGAGAAAGGTTGGTTACCGGTATTTGACTTTGCTTACCAAGGTTTTGCTAATGGTCTTGAAGAAGACGCGCAAGGCTTACGCCTATTTGCTGAAAGCAATCCTGAGCTGATTGTTGCAAGCTCATATTCAAAAAACTTTGGCCTTTATAATGAGCGTGTAGGTGCTTGCACTATTGTCGCAAAAGAGAGCGATACTGCTGAGAAAGCATTTAGCCAAGCCAAAGCGATTATTCGCGCAAACTACTCTAATCCACCGGCACATGGTGCATCTGTGGTGACCACTATTTTATCTAACCCAGAGTTAAAAGAAGAGTGGATTGAAGAGCTCACCACAATGCGTGAGCGCATTCAGCGTATGCGCCAATTGCTGGTGACAACATTACAAGAAAAAGGCGCAAAACAAGATTTCAGCTTTATTATTGACCAAAATGGTATGTTCTCATTTAGTGGTCTTAATAAAGAGCAAGTTGAACGTCTACGTGCTGAATATGGTATTTATATTGTCGGCTCTGGTCGTATTAATGTCGCAGGCTTAACACTGGAAAATATGGTTCCATTGTGTGAAGCCATTGTCGCTGTACTTTAATGGCTTTTTCATCGTTTTAAAGCATACAGTTAAATAACACGTTTTATAACCCAACAGCGTTTAATTAGATACGTTGTTGGGTTTTTTATTGTTTTATTCGTGCTGTGGGAAAAAACCATACTGAATTTGTTTTGAAAGCCGTTCGACGTTCAGCTGAAGAAACACTGAAAGATCTGCGAGTCATAAATGTTAATCCCGAAGTTTATCAGGAATTTATCAACCCGCTTGATGCAACACTTGTAAGCAACGAGACATTACGAAAAACAGTGATGTCTAAATCCCCTTAAGAGGAATGACATTGAAACTGACAGCACCTGAACCACTCAAAATAGGCCATATGCTGGAGGTTTTTCCTCCGGTGAAAAGGCTTTAGAACTCTGGAGGGGTAAGTTCCAATAAGGCCTTGATGTTCACAATAATCCTATTATTTATAAGGTCTCACTATCTTATGCCAAGCGGTTCCATCATACAGATCAACATTATAATCATCAGCTACAACTAAAATCCCATCGCGGACATCCATATGACCTGAGGCGATAACATTTCTATCACCATCCTTGGGACGGACCATTTCTTTACCATTCCAACACTGTAAGCGATAGTCATCACATGCCCACACTTTATCTTCAAACCAGCGTAACTGATTCAGTAAAATAGCCGAACTGCCGTGATAAAGTTTTTCCCATTGGTATTCACGCCCTCGCCATAAACTGCCCCCTTCACCGCCGATATACACATAACCATCAGGGGCACACAATACTGCACTTAATTGCTCATTAGAGGGAAAACCACAAGGGATCCAGATTTCGCCATTATAATGCCAAACATCACCTGCACCGCCAACGGCATACATATCCTGCTCAGAGAAACCATCGAGATCATCAAACCCCATATCTGTATTGAATTTACTCTCTGGAATACCATTTTGTATCTGTTGCCACTGACCAATATCGATTCGTTTATAAATATCTCTTCCTGGGCCAACATAGTAGGCATAACCATCAATACATTTAATATTTATCGGAAAAGCTTCTTTTTCTGGCATAACCTTTTCTGGTGGTAAATTAGCACCACTGCCCACACACACCACAACACCATCATCACCTCTAGATGCAAGCATCCCTTGTTCTTTCGGTTTTAAACAAACACCTACTTTAGGATTATCAAATCCAGTAATACTCGCATACCCTGTAGGTGTGGCTGGTGTATCTAAATAGATAGCTAATAACATACTAGGTATTTCACTGTTCCATAAGTTTCGAGCCTTTTCGTATGGAATATCTTTGCGCAAACAAAAGTACACAATATTTTTATCTCGGATTGCACAACCAGTAAAAATATATCCCTTGATATATTTGGCCCAATGTTTATTAGTTATATACTCCATTATCTTTCTTTCCCTTTTTCAGTTGTTATAGGATCTCATCTAGAACCTTTTGTACACTTTATCCGGCTCATGTTGGTGATAGGTCATTGTATTGGCTTTCAATAACCGTTTTCAATCCGGCGCCCTAAGATATCGTAGCGGTATTCCCCTCGCTGATACCCTAAGGGCCCTTGGTCGATATCCACCGCGATAATGCGGTGGTCACTGTCATAGTGATAACGTTGCCCCGAGCTACTACCTTAGTGTTATCAAGCATCACGTTTACTCCTAGCATTAATTTTATTTTTAATCATTTTACTGAGTGTTTCATATTTTTAATGTGACAAAAAGGAATAATTTTTCCAGTATGTGAAATCTCCTTCATTTTTAATTGGCCTGAAATAATATACTTAAACTCAGGGAATTTATTAGCATTATTCAGTTGCATAGAATCAATTTTAACTATAACTGAACAATCATCACGAACCTGAATTAATTTAATACATCCATTTAATATTAAAAATAACTTTTAATTTAACTTAGTTATTTGCAGTAAAATACGATTTATTAAACTATTAAATAGTTCATTCTGTTATGATTATTTTAAACACATCTTTATTTGAATCATTAACCAAAATCTATAATTAATGCATTTTTTGGAATAAGATTATAATTAAAATATAAATTATATTTTTTAAACAATCTCCACTGAAGATATATAGTAAATAATTATAAAATTTCAGTTTTAATTATTTATTAATAATAGAAAATGAATAAATGCATTAAGGTTAAAACATAGTTCGGTAAATAATATTATGTAATTACCTGCCTTGGCATAGTGATTATATATCCAACACAGGAAATTACATAATTTAAATTATAATAATTACTACTAGGGTCTTTATGCTGTTTGCACGAAGAAAAGGCCCTCTATATTATTTCCTTCATTTTTAATAAATAAGTATCCGATGGCATCGGACAATCCCAATACGTCTTTAAAAGGGAGAGGGAAATCTGCAGAATATACCTGACAGACAAAATGATAATTTTTCAAAATCTCATCCACACCAGTTAATCCATTTGGAATATCTTTTGAAAAAAATGATATCATTGGATAATCTTCACTATTAATTTTTGTATTTAATAAATCAATTTTAGTTTCAGGTATAAAGTCTTCATTTGTTTTACTTAAACTACCAGTTAATGAATAAGATACAAAAGTAAAGCCTGATTTAATCAGGCCTAACTCGTTCTCATCACCAAAATAAGTTATTTCATCAAGAAAATAATCATTACTATCATATGTTGAAAATATAGATAAATAACCAGTTTTGGGCAAAATGCCATCAGCGATCTGAGGAGTTACTTTCTCACAATCTATAGAGAAAAGATGCAATAGCTCCTTTCCTTTTGGATTAATAGGCCATTTAGACACATATGCTTTATTACCTCCTATAATCAAGCCTGAATCTACATTTTTGTTATCACTTACGATAAATTGAGTAATTTCATACATAATATATATTCCTATTTACAACTTTTTACTTTTGCAGCAACTTGTTGTTTATAAAATTTTAATGCTTCTTGTCTTAATTGTTTAACTCGACTAGCAGGAACACCTGATTTTCTTAAACCACCTGATGTTATATCTAATTCACGTTTTAGTGTTGAAGCAAACTCATTTTTACCTAGCCCTTGATTAGCTCGAATTTCAGCTTCATGCCAATGAGCCCCCCCAATTCCTCTAGTATCCTTCAACGGGCCTCTAGTATGATGATCTAGGTCTAAAGCTATAGATGGATTTCCAGATAACCGTGATGTGTTTGCAAGGCCTTGTTGTTTTAAATATTCGTGTCTCAATAATTCATGAGCCTGTAATTGATCGCCCACATGCACAGAACCATTTAATTCACCATAAGTACCTAATGCAAACAGCTTAGCCCAACCCCACGGATCCACCCATGTCAATGGATTTGGCGCATAAGCATATAAGTTTATCCCCCCTGCCAACCCTATTGGGTCTTGCTGGGTAAAACGGCCTAAATCCGGGGCATAGTACCTGAACGTATTATAATGCAGACCAGTATACTCGTATCATCCTGATACTCGCCCTACGGGCCAGCGCAAGCGCTGTTCAAATTTGTTCCCGACAAATTTGTCTTTGTCGAAATACTGCCCTTGAAAACGCAGGTTCTGTTCACGATTAAACGTGCTTGTGGGGCGGGTTTGACGCTGTAAATGCCCCCAAGCACTGTATTGCCCTTGCCAAACTATTTCACCCTCACTGTTGGTCAACGCTTCCGGTAAGCCACTTAAACTACTGTGCATATAATAATGAGAATTATCTGTTCTATACCCCCGAGCATAACTACAACTCAACGAGTTTTCAGTGATTCTGACTAATTTTATGTGATGCTTTATGTAAAATAGATTTTCTTAATGAACGATTAAAATTACTTAAAGGTATATCTTTATTTAAAAACATCTTAAATCTATTTATTAGTTGATGATCAATATTATTAATAGGTAATTTATTTAACTCTCTCATTCTAAGTAACACTATTACTTCACAAGGTATTAATTTGTAAATTACATGATTAGAGTTATCGACATGTTCCAGTCTGTTCTCATCCGCGCCCATCTTTCTGCTTGTGCTCCGTCTGTCGTAACATAAAATCCACCTTTACCAGCAGGATCAAAGTCCTTTAATCCGTTTCCAACTGACAAATTTTAAAACCTATTTCACATTTGTAGTGAATATTTTAAACAGTTATTTGGTATTCATACCGAAGAGTGAAGATATCCGGACAAATAAATACAAAATAAGCACTAGAAAACTACATTTAAGCTTGAAAACTAATACGCTAATCGGCGAGTGATGTGGTATCATTTACCTGCTTTATAGCTAAAGCTGGTAATTACACATATCTATAATCTAGGTCGTAGCTTCGATAATATCTTTACGATAACTCTATTTCTTTAGAAAAATCAAAACCTAACAATCCAATTTTTTCAACAAGCTTTCTAAATTTATCTGTGACAAAAACACCACTAATATTTTCATTTATTGAAAATAAGTATTCATCTGTAATATTATTTTTAACTAGAATTAATTTTTCAAACATAAATCCTTTGGGATATTCAGTATAAATAGATTTTTCTTTATCTACACATTCAGACAAAACATTAGTTGGATAGTACCCAATAAATTTTTTCCGTTTACTTGCTGTTCTAACACCTAAAAATTGTCCTCTAGGATTTAAGATATCAAATAAATGGTTAACACCTGATTCACTGAAAACAAAAAATGGAGATAGAGCGCTACTAAAATCAAATTGATAGTTTTTCTTACCAAAATCATTTGATCTTAATTCTAATGATATTTCAGTATAATCATTGTCAAACCGTCTCCATTCCTGATCTCTCGATCTTCCCATAATGCTCTCTTCACCATCAGGATAATTTTGAATAAAAGAACAATAATTTACCATATCCGATTTTAAATAATAAACGTTATTTATCATAATATTGTATACCAGCTTGCATCTCGATTTGCAGAAGACAGGATGTCACGAATTTTTGATAGCTCATCCAGAACACCTTGTTTTCCATTTAATTTATCAGCATCAATAATTCTTGTATTTACTGCATCAATATAATCACTTGGATATCTGCCATTATGTTTTATTCCTGACAATGCTTCATCAACATTATTTCTATTTGGCAGGAAAACACCATTTCTAGCATCATCAACATCAATACCATGTTTTTTCAGAATATCTCTAGCTGGCTGGGCACCTTTAGATGTATCACCAACAATATGATGAGCTGCGGTATTGGCAGGTTTAGGCGTACCATCAGCTACCATATTTTTAGAAAGTTTGACCGCACAATGCCCCCACGGATCCACCCATGTCAATGGATCCGGCGCATAAGCATATAAATTTATCCCCCCTGCCAACCCTATCGGGTCTTGCTGGGTAAAACGGCCTAAATCCGGAGCATATAGCTAAAGGTCAGAATGTTATCATATTACTTTAATATTCTTAACATATTTTTCATTTCCTAATATTAGTTTTTTTCTAAATTCATCTGTATTTTTGTAATCATTTAAGGTGCAATGATTACTACCACTATATTCATTATCTTTTTTTCCATCATTTTGCCACATACAGACAGGGCAAATTTCATAATAAGCATCTTCTTTATTTTCAAATACAATATAATTACAGGCAATACAAGAAACACCTATAATAGATTCATCTTTATGATCTAGTATGATAATATCATTACCTGTTATTTCTTTAATTCTACGCTCTAAATAAGAATTTTTTATTAATTTAGAAAAATTAAAACTTTCCAAAATTATGTGATTATATTTTTGCTTGACCGCTTCATAAGCATTTTCATTATCAAGATCTCCTGTAGCTATCAACATTTCAATTCTTTCTTTTACTGACGAATTAAAAAATGAATATAACTTTAAAAAAGTAATAACTTCGGAATGTAATGTTTGAATTTTAATCATAATGTTTTCGCAAGTTCTATCGCAGCAAGAAATGCATCATTATCACGCCCATCATCTTTATAATAAGTTCTCATTTCTCTTTTCTTTGCATGCCCGACAAAAACTTCTCCTGTAGATTTATCATATCTTATAACAATGTTATTTATATGTGCTTCTTGCATTGTGTCAGTAATAGGCTTTTTAGCAAATTCTTTTGCCTTATTTAAATATTGAATTTGAGTTATATCACCAAATTCTCTTCCGTGCTTTTTATAATGATACTGTAAACCAGTTAAATTCTGATAAACCACACCATTAATATTGTAGTCTCTTTTTTGTGGATTAAATCCTTTCCAACTAATAGCCCCTGTAATTCCACAACTCCAACCCCAAGGATCCACCCATGTCAATGGATCCGGCGCATAAGCATATAAGTTTATCCCCCCAGCCAACCCTATTGGGTCTTGTTGGGTAAAACGGCCTAAATCCGGGGCATAGTACCTGAACGTATTATAATGCAGGCCAGTATACTAGTATCATCCTGATACTCGCCCTACGGGCCAGCGCAAGCGCTGTTCAAATTTGTTCCCGACAAATTTGTCTTTGTCGAAATACTGCCCTTGAAAACGCAGGTTCTGTTCACGATTAAATGTGCTTGTGGGGCGGGTTTGACGCTGTAATTGTCCCCAAGCACTGTATTGCCCTTGCCAAACTATTTCACCCTCACTGTTGGTCAGCGCTTCCGGTAGGCCACTTAAGCTACTGTGCGTATAATAAATCGCCCGTTGCGGATTAAGCGGGTTATCCGAGCATTCAATGCGGGCTAGAGGCGTATAACTTTGGTCATTGTAAGCATGATAAACCGTGGTATGGGGCGCTGCGCTGCTATGCTCAGACACCAGTCGCATCCCTACCCAGCCAAAGGTGTACACTTCATCCGGCTCATGTTGGTGATAGTACTTTTCTAATGCCTTAGAAAAATCTGAGAACTATTCATATTTATTTGCATTATTAAAAAAATATTTTTGACCCAAATCTTCTTTTGAAAAGATAGAGTATACTTCTTTTTCACGAAAACCTACTTTTAATAATAAATAGATACCCGACTTTAAAAAGCTAGTTAATTTCATTTAATCTTTCCAACATTTTAGAAAAATTATTTTTATATTCAATAATGAAATATCATTTCATAGGTTTGTTAAACCACTAAACCTGTCAATAGACAACTTAATTTAACGCTAAAAAAGAAAGTTCGAATAAAGTTTTTATTTTTAGATAGCAATTAAATTTTTCATGATTGGTTTAAGTCGCCAACATACAATTCATTAAAAAAAACATCATCATCCAAATCAGAAAAACAGTTAAAATCATCTATATCATCAGGCATTCCATAATAAATCAATGGATTATTATCTATAACTAAATATCCTTTTATTATTGTTTGAATGCTAGATATTTCTTTTAGTTTTCTTGCTGTTATTCCAGGATATAACTTTCCATTAAAACTCCCTTTATATGGAGGCTCACACCACAACGAAACTATATGCCCAGTCTCATTAACAGTAAAAGATATAGCTCCATCATTTATTTTATAACACAGATATTTAACACCAAAGTTTTCAAATTCTATAACATTTATACAATATTCCGCCTCAATGCATTTAATAATATCATTAACATTATCACCTAATGAAATACCACCAATAGACTTACCAGGTATAATATTTTCGTCTAAATTTATACTCATATTACTTCCCATTACTTACTCCAAGGATTCATCAAAACACCATCAATATAAACAGGTGAATTTTTTATTTTATCATAATGAGAAAAATTTCCATGGCCTATACGACCATATACTTTTTCTATAGGATCATTAGGTTTTATCACTTTCCAATAATCACTCCCATGAGTTTTACCTGCTGGATTATAATCTAAATGATATACTTCTCCCGACTTTGTTGTTTTTACAAAAACGACATGCTGAGTTTTTGCTGGTGTAGCACTTTGTGGATATGTCACAGTCCATCCTTTACTCTTTAAATAATGTTCAACATCACTAGGTGTTTTGCCTGTTAATAGATTAATAAAGCGACTTGTTATATTATTGCTTTTATCAAACCGTTTTGATGAATTAAAACAACTCCAACCCCACGGATCTACCCATGTCAACGCATTCGGCGCATAAGCATATAAATTTATCCCCCCTGCCAACCCTATTGGGTCTTGTTGGGTAAAACGGCCTAAATCCGGGGCATAGTACCTGAACGTATTATAATGTAACCCAGTATACTCGTATCATCCTGATACTCGCCCTACGGGCCAGCGCAAGCGCTGTTCAAATTTGTTCCCGACAAATTTGTCTTTGTCGAAATACTGCCCTTGAAAACGCAGGTTCTGTTCACGATTAAATGTGCTTGTGGGGCGGGTTTGACGCTGTAATTGTCCCCAAGCACTGTATTGCCCTTGCCAAACGATTTCACCGTCACTGTTGGTCAACGCTTCCGGTAAGCCACTTAAACTACTGTGCGTATAATAAATCGCCCGTTGCGGATTAAGCGGGTTATCCGTGCATTCAATGCGAGCAAGAGGCGTATAACTTTGGTCATTGTAAGCATGATAAACCGTGGTATGGGGCGCTGCGCTACTGTGCTCAGACACCAGTCGCATCCCTACCCAGCCAAAGGTGTACACTTCATCCGGCTCATGTTGG